>DATMFX010000469.1:0-5692 GCA_035555995.1 Hyphomicrobiales bacterium
GGGAGCCGGCGCGATGAAACGTATCGGGCTGCTGCTTGCCACACGCCTGGCGCAGGCGCTGTTCCTCGCGCTGGGCATCAGCACCCTGTGCTTTTTCCTGCTGCGCGCCTTGCCGGGCGACGTGGCATTCCGCATTGCGGCGAGCCGCTACGGCCTGGACATGGTGACCACCGCGGCGGCCGAGGCGGTGCGCGCGGAGCTGAACCTGGATCTGCCGGCCTTGCGGGCCCTGGGGCATTGGTGGGTCGCCTTGCTGCGGTTCGACCTGGGCGTGTCGGCGATTACTGGGCGCGCGGTATGGACGGAGCTGGCGCAGCAGTTGGGCCACACGGTGCAGCTGGCGGTGGCGGCGGTGGCCCTGGCGTTGGCGATCAGTGCGCCGCTTGGCGTGCGCGCGGGCCTGAATCCCGGCGGCCGGCTCGATACCGCGTTGCTCGCCGGTGCGCTGCTGTTGCGTGCGATACCGCCATTCCTGCTGGGTTTGCTGCTGATCATCGCGTTTGCGCTGATCCTGCCGCTGGCGCCGGCGGCCGGGCATCTGGAACAGGGCACCCTGTTCCTGCCGGCGCTGACCCTGGCGCTTGGGCTGAGCGCGCCGCTGGCGCGCATCGTCCGCGATGCGATGGCACAGGTGAGCAGCACGCCCTATTACGCCTTCTCACGCACCAAGGGACTGAGCGAAGCGGCCACGTTCTGGCGGCATGGCCTACGCAACATCGCGGTGCCGGTGCTGGCTTACCTGGCCACGCAACTGGTGTTCCTGATCGAGGGCGTCGTGGTCATCGAAACCCTGTTTGCCTGGCCCGGTATCGGCCATGCCTTGATCCATGCGTTGTTTGGCCGCGACGTGCCGATGATCCAGGGCGTGGTGCTGGTCATGAGTCTTGGCATCGTCCTGTTCAATGCGCTGGTGGACCTGGTGTGTCTGCTGCTCGATCCACGGGAGCGGACCGTATGAGGCGCCGCGCTGACGAGAGACGGGATTCATGATTCGTCTTGGCCTGAGCCTGCTGGCATTGCTCCTGGCCCTGGCCGTGTTCGGTCCGTGGCTCACGGGTGTTTCCGCGTCGGCGCAGGATCTGGAGCGGGTGCTGATGCCGCCCGGTCTTGGCGAATGGCTGGGCACGGACAATCTCGGGCGCAGCGTGGTCACGCGCCTGGCGTACGCGATACGCCTGTCGACGGGCCTGGCATTGCTCAGCGTGCTGAGCGCGGCGGTGCCGGGCACGGCGCTGGGTCTGCTTGCCGCCTGGCGGGGTGGCTGGGTGGAACGATTGCTGGTGATGCTGGCCGATGCCGTGCTGGCGCTGCCCGGCCTCCTCTTGGTACTTATTCTGCTGGCGTTCGCGCCGGGCGCGATCTGGCCCTTTTACGTGGGGCTGGCACTGGTGCTGTGGGTGGAATATTTCCGCGTGGTGCGGGCGCAGGCGCGCACCCTGCTTGCCAGCCCCCAGGTCGAGGCCGCGGCGCTGATGGGATTCGGCTGGCCCTACATTTTGCGCTGCCATCTGTTGCCGGAACTGCTGCCGATCCTGTTGACCCTGATGACGCTCGGCGTGGCCACCGCGGTGGTGGCGTTGTCGACCGCGGGCTACATCGGTGTCGGCCTGCGGCCGCCCACCGCCGAGCTTGGCCTGATGATCAGCGAAGCGTTTCCCTACGTGTTCGAAGCGCCCTGGCTGATCATCGCGCCCGTGGCGACGCTGTTGTTGCTGATCGCCGGGCTGGCGTGCATTGCCGAAGCCTTGAGGCGGGCGCGGTGATGGCGGCGCTTGCGATCCACGATCTATCCGTGCGCTGGCAGGGCGAGTCTCTGGTCGATGCCCTCTCGCTGACGCTGGAACCCGGCAGGGCCCTGACGATCCTGGGCGAAAGCGGCTCGGGCAAATCGCTGATCGCGCAGGCGATCATGGGCATACTGCCGGCCCAGTTGCAGGCCGGTGGCGACATCCGCGTGGGCGGGCATTCCAGCAGAATCCAGGACGGCGCGGCGCGGCGTGCGTTGTGGGGCTCGAAGCTGGCGCTGTTGCCGCAGGAGCCCTGGTCGGCCCTGGATCCCACCATGCGCGTCGGCTGGCAACTGGCCGAAACCTATCACCAGGTGGGACAGGTGCCACGTGGGCAGGCCGGTGGACGCGCGCGGGAAACGTTGCAGGCGCTTGGCCTGCCGCACAGCCATGATGCCTGGCCACATACGCTGTCGGGCGGCATGGGCCAGCGTGTCGTGTTCGCGCTGAGCACCGCGGGCGGCGCTCCCCTGATGCTGGCCGATGAGCCGACCAAAGGGCTCGACCTGCCGTTGCGCGACGACATGGTCATGCGGCTGCAGGCGGTGCTGCACAAGGGCGGCAGCGTGCTCACCATCACCCATGACGTAAGCGTTGCCCAGGCGCTTGGTGGCGACGTGATCGTGCTGCTCGACGGCAAGGTGGTGGAACGCGGCAGGGCGGAGAAAGTGCTGCAGGAACCCTCGGCGGATTACACCCGCCAACTGCTGGCCGCGATGCCGGAACATTGGCCGGCGCGCAAGCCGCCCGCTTGCGCCGGTGCGCCGCTGTTGCGGCTGCGCGGCGTTGCCAAGCAATACGGCGGCAACCAGCTGTTCGCGGGCGCGGATCTCGATATCGGCGCGGCGGAGCGCCTGAGCCTGTGGGGGCCGAGCGGCTCCGGCAAGAGCACGTTCGGCGACATCGCGCTTGGCATCCGCAGGCCGGATGCCGGCAGCGTGCGGCGGCGCGAGGACATCGGGCCGTTTGGTTTGCAGAAGCTGTACCAGAACCCGCTCATGTCGTTTGCCCCGCGGCGTACCTTGCGCCAATCGATGCAGGACCTGATCCGGCGGCACGCGCTGCCGGCAGCGGAACTGCAGGAATTCATGCAGCGCCTGCGGCTTGGGCAGGGCTTATTGGAACGTTTGCCACACGAAGTGTCGGGCGGGGAACTGCAACGCCTGGCGCTGGCGAGGGTGCTGCTGCTCAAGCCGGCCCTGATTTTCGCGGACGAACCGACTTCGCGACTCGACCTCATCAGTCAGCGCAATACGCTGGAGTTGCTGATCGACACCGCGGAATCGTCCGGTGCCGCGCTGTTGCTGGTAACGCACGACCCGCACATCGCGCGGGCGCTTGGAGGACGGCAGCTGCGCTTCCCCTGGAGGGAAACGCAGGCTGCTGAAGAGGGGGTGCGCGGTCCTATTGATCGCGGCTGAGGCGGCGGAAGTATTCAGCCACCGAGTCGCGATACTCGTCGGGCACGGCTTCGCCCGAGGCGGTGCGGACGTTGCGCTTGCCTTTTTGCTGGTCGAGCCGCAGGCCCACTTCCAGCTGTTCGATCAGGGACAGCATCTGGCCGTATTCCTGGGCCAGGATGTCGGCGTTGCGGTTGGTCTGCTGGAACTCGAGCTGGCGGATCAGATCGTACATGCGCGCCAGTTCCTCGTTGTTCAGGTCCATCTGCTGCAACGCGTTGCGCGCCACCTGGGTGAGGTTGCCCACGTTGTCGAAGAAGTTGTCCGGCAACTGGATGGGACCATTGAAGAAGTCGTCGTTGCCGTTCCATGGGCCGCTGCGCGGACCGAAGCCGGAAAAACGGCCGCCATTGGCGCCGCCCTGCTGCGCGCCGCCCGCCTGCGCCTGCTGCTGGCCCTGGCCGCTCTGGCCCTGCTGGTTTGGATCGCCGTTCTGGGCCTGCTGCTGTCCGTTCTGCTGATTCGGGTCGCCATTCTGGCCGGGTTGCTGGCCGTTCTGGTTGGGATCGCCGTTCTGTCCCTGCTGGCCATTCTGCTGATTCGGATCGCCGGGCTGGCCGCCCTGCGCCAGTTGCTGCAATTGCGAGCGTAGCGCCTGCGCCTGCGTGCGGGCGCGATCCAGGTCGCTGTTGCCGGGCGCGGCGGCACCCTGGGCCAGTTGCTGGGCGCGTTCGAGCGCCTGCGACAGATTCCGCATGCCGGACGTCACGGAGCTTTCGTTGCCGGCGATGTAGAGGCCGTAGCCGGCATCTATATAGAGCGCGGCGTCGGTGATGGCCTGCTGCAGTTCGGCCTGGGTCAGGTTTTCGTTGGCGCGCTGCAGTTCGGTACTGGCCTGCGGCGCCTGCTGGTTGAAGCTCTGCATCGCGTTCAGCATTTGCTGCTGCACGCTTTGCAACTGCGCGGCCAATGCTTCCTTGGCGTCGGCCAGGTCCCATTCTTCCTGCAGGCTCATGCCGCGGCTGTTGGGGTCTTCGCCACTTTCGCGTTCAGCCACGGCTTTTTCCATGGCGCTTTGCAGTTGCTGTTCCATGCGCTGCTGATCCTGCAACATGTTCTGTCCGGACCGCGCCAGGTTGTCGAAGGTCTGCTGCAGGCCGGCCAGCTGATCCTGGGCCACCTGATCGCGTGCCTGCTCCAGCTGGCGCGCGGCTTCCTCGGCGGCGCGCTGCATTTCTTCCGGACTGAGGTTGCCCTGCAGGCCTTCGGAGGCCTGCTGCATGGCGCGGCGCGCGCTTTCCAGGCGCCGTTCGAGTTCGCTCTGGGCCACCTGTTGGTTGTCCTGCTGCGCAGTGCCGCTTTCGCCACCGGCCTGCCCACTGGCAGTGCTCTGACCCTGTTGTCCCTGTTGTCCCTGCTGTCCTTCCTGTCCTTCTTGCCCCTGCTGGCCCTGGGTGCCGGCGGTCTGCTGGTTCTGCTGCTGGCCCTGGTTGCGGCTGAGCTGCTGCTGTTGCAGTTGCTGCAGCTGTTCCTGCAGTTTTTCCGCTTCGCGGCGCAGCATTTCCTGCTGGTAACGCTGGGCCTCGCTCAACTGGCGCTGGTTGCGCAGGTTGTTGGCCAACTGCTGCTGGCGGCGTGCCAGCTCGTCCAGCTGTTTCATCAGGTCTTCGGCCTGCTGCTGTTGCTGCTGCGGGCTGACGTTGTTGTTGCCGGTTTCGTACTGGTTGAGCGACAGGTCCATTTCCAGCTCGAACATTTCCGCCAGGTCCTGGCCGGCGCGTCCACCGGCACCGCCACCACCGCCCTGCTGGCGGCTGAGGGTGATGTCGTTGAACACCGATTCCGCGCGCAGCAAATGCTGCAGTGCTTCCTGTGCGGGCTGGATGGCGGCGTTCAGATCGGTGGCCGCCAGTTTTTCGGACGCGGGGTACATGCTCTGTACCGCTTGTTCCATGTTGTTGACGAATTCCTCGATCTGCTCGTCGCGCGCCAGTTGCCGCGCACGGGCGCGGTCGGCCAGCGTCTTGGCCTGTTCGGCGAGCGTGGACTGCAGGTCCGAGAGCAGTTTGGAGTTGATGGCAATCTGCGCTTCCTCGCGGCCTTCGCCCTGCTCGCGCACCAGGTTCCAGGTGGACACGATGATCTGGCGCTGGCGCTGGCTGATCTCGTCCTGTTGCTGGCCACCGCCGCCGCCACCACCGCCGCTGAGCTGCGACTGCGAATAGCGGCGGTTGTAGGGCTGCACCTGGATGAAGTACATGTCGGTGCGTACCGTCTGGCTGCGGTCGGCGGCTTCGGCGTAGTAGGAAATGATGTCGCCGGGCAACAGCGGCACGCGCTCGGCGGCCGCGGCTTCGGCGGCGGCGTTCTGTTCGTCCAGCGTGACTTCGAACTGGCCCACGTTGGCCTGCGTGGCACGGGTGGCCACGGTGGTCATTTCCTCGAGCATGAACAGGTGATCGGCGGTGAGCTCGCGCACGTGTTCCTGGCTCAGGTCCACCGCCT
>DATMFX010000470.1:0-9003 GCA_035555995.1 Hyphomicrobiales bacterium
ACAGGTGATCGTGATGCACACCGACGCTGGCGATCTCACCATCGAGGTCTACCCCGAAGCCGCGCCGAACGCCGTGGCCCGCTTCGTGGAACTGGCGCAGACCGGCTTCTACGACGACACCCCGGTATCCCGCGTGGTGCCGGGTTTCGTGGCGCAGTTCGGCATCAACTGGCGCGACGCCTACAAATCCTGGCAGGCCAACCTGTTCAAGGACGACCCCACCTATTTCGCCCTCGAACGCGGCACCCTGGCCTTCGCCAAAGCGGGCCCCGACACCAACTCCACCCAGGTGTTCATCAACTACACCGAAAACAACCGCCTGGCCGATCCCCAGTACAACTTCACCGTGTTCGGCAAGGTGGTGGACGGCATGGACGTGGTCGACCACTTCGCACAGGTGGGCGATCCCAGCGGCGGACTCGACCAGGGCCAGCTGTGGGAGAACGGCGAAGCCTACCTGCAGGGCCTGGACGTCAAGCCCACGATGATCCAGACGGTACGCGTGCAATAGCGGCCCCGGAGGCTGGCATGCAATTCGATGCGCTGCTCGACACCATGGTGCGGGAACAGGCCTCCGACCTGTTCCTGACCGTCGGCGCCCCCGCGCACCTGAAGGTGCAGGGCAGAATCCACCCCTTGCCGATGCCGCCCTTCGCCCCGGGCGAGGTGGCGCAGTTGGTGTGGGACGTGCTTGGTCAGGAGCGGCGGGACGAATTCGAGCGCGAACTCGAGCTCAATGTGGCCCATGACCTGCCCGGAGTGGGGCGTTTCCGGCTCAACGTGTACCGCCAGCGCGGCGAAGTGGCGCTGGTGGTACGCTACATTCGCGCGCGCATTCCCAGCCTGGAAAGCCTGGGGCTGCCGCCGCTGTTGCAGGAACTGGTGATGGAACCGCGCGGCCTGGTGCTGGTGGTGGGCGCCACCGGCTCCGGCAAGTCCACCACGCTGGCGGCCATGATCGATCACCGCAACACGCACGGCGGCGGGCACCTACTCACCATCGAGGAACCCATCGAATACCTGCATGAACACAAGCGCTGCGTGGTGGGCCAGCGCGAAGTGGGCGTGGACACCCACAGCTACGCCAATGCGCTGAAGAACGCCATGCGCGAGGCGCCCGACGTGATACTGATCGGCGAGATACGCGACCACGACACCATGCGCCACGCCCTGACCTATGCCGAAACCGGGCATCTGTGCCTGTCCACGCTACATGCCAACAACGCCAACCAGGCCATCGACCGCATCATCAATTTCTTTCCCGATAGCGCCCACCGGCAGCTCTATACCGACCTGTCGCTGAACCTGCGCGCGGTGATTTCGCAGCGCCTGCTGCCCGGCAGCGATGGCAACCTGGTGCCGGCGGTGGAAATACTGCTGCGTTCCGCCTACGTGGCGGACCTGATCGCCAAGCGCGAGATCGGCCAGTTGAAGGACGCCATGGCGCGCGGCAACGAAACCGGCATGCGCACATTTGATCAGGCGCTGTTCGAATTGCAGCAGCAGGGCCGCATCCACGTCGACGTGGCGCTTGCCAATGCCGATGCGCGCGGCGACCTGGCCCTGCGCATCCGCCTCAGCCAGGGCCTGGACCCGGCCAAGGGCGATACCGGGCTGTCGCTGCAGCGCTGAACGCGGGATTGCCCCCGGTTTGCGACGGCGCATGAAATTTGCGCCGCTCTTCCTATAAAATGCCGTGCTTGTTCGATCGCAGGGAGCTGGTGCTACCTTACTATGCAAGATTTCGACGACATCCGTCCGTATCACGACAGTGAGGTACGCGGCGTGGTCGACCGCCTGGTGGATGAACTGGCGCTGTCGCAAGCGATGGCGAAGTTCCGCAATCCACGGCTCTATCGCTGGTTTCCCGGTCCCATGGCACGCCTGGTGCAGTCGGCGCTCAAGGCCGAACTCAAACACGTGCGCAACGTGCGCGACGTGCAGTGCGTCATCGAAAAGTATCTGGACAAGCTGATCGAACGCACCACCGACGGCCTGACCCACAGCGGCCTGGACCAACTCGATCCCGCTTTGCCCTATCTGTTCATCAGCAATCACCGCGACATCACCATGGATCCGGCGCTGGTGAACTACATGCTCTACCACCAAGGCTTCGACACGCTGCAGATCGCCATCGGCGACAACCTGCTCAAGCGGCCGTTCCTGTCCGACCTGATGCGGCTCAACAAAAGCTTCATCGTCAAGCGTTCGCTGCATGGGCGCGAAAAGCTGGCGGCGAGCAAGCAACTGTCATGCTACATCCGCCACTGCATCCGCCACGGCCAGAACGTATGGATCGCGCAGCGCGAAGGGCGCGCCAAGGACGGGGTGGACAAGACCGAAAGCGCCATCATCAAGATGCTGCACATGGCGGGGCGCGAAGGCGAGGAAAAGCTGCCGCTGCAGCAGCTCATCAACCAGCTGAATATCGTGCCGGTGGCGATTTCCTACGAATTCGATCCCTGCGATGCGGCCAAGGCGCAGGAACTGCATGCGATCGAAACCGTGGGGCGCTACCAGAAGGACGAGAACACCGACGTCAACAGCATTCTCACCGGCATGATCGGCGCCAAGGGCGCGGTGCATGTCAGTTTTGGAACGCGCCTCAATGTGGACGACGCCGTTACCCCCGAAGGCGTGGCGGAACTGATCGATCAACAGATCATCCGCAACTATCGCCTGCACCTGGTGAACTACCTGGCGCTGGAACGCATCCAGCACGACTTCATGGATTTCAGCCGGCTGCCGGCGCGTTTCGGACTGAGCGAAGCCTTGGTGCAGCACAAGCGCAAGGCCTTTGCGGCGCGACTCGACGCCATTGCGCCGCAGTTGCACCCCTACGTGCTGAACATGTACGCCAACCCGGTGCTGCGCCAGTTCGAGCTGCAGCGTCTCAACGGTACTCCCGTGGCGGCAGTGTCCTGAACGCGCGGCATTTGCGCGTATCTAACGCAACACCGCCTGGCGTGGCCCGCGCACTGGCGAGGGCCGATCGCGCGCACTATAGTGAAGCCCTTGCCACGATGTGCGTGGCGCCGTAGTCATCATGCTCACCGACGCACTCAAGCAAACCATCCAAACCGCCTACAGCCGCATGCTGCAGAACAAGCAGCTGCAGACCCGGCCGGGGCAAAAGCGCATGATCGCCGAGATCGCGCGCACCTTGTGCGCGGTGGAGCGCGACGAAGACGGCCGCCGCAGCGCGCCCGAACCCGGCGTGTGCGTGGTGGAAGCCGGCACCGGCACCGGCAAGACCTTGGGCTATCTGGTATCGGCCCTGCCGGTGGCGCAGGCGCTGGACAAGAAGCTGATCATCGCCACCGCCACTGTCACGCTGCAGGAGCAGGTGCTGCAAAAGGACATTCCCGATCTCTTGCAACACAGCGATCTGCGTTTCACCTACGCGCTTGCCAAGGGCCGTGGCCGCTACCTGTGCCTGGCCAAGCTCGACAACCTGCTGCGCGGTGGCGGCAGCGCCGATGCCCTGCGCGATCTGTTCCAGATGGAAGTCGATACCCGTGAAGGGAACGACCAGGCCCTGTATGAGAACATGCTGGAACGCCTGAACGGCGGCGACTGGCAAGGCGACCGCGATGCCTGGCCCGAGACAATCGACGACGGCGCCTGGCGCGCGGTGGCGGTGGAGCAGGGGCAGTGTTCCGGCAACCGCTGTTCCTATTTCAGTTCCTGCTGTTATTTCCGCAACCGCAACGATCTCGACAAGGTGGACTGTATCGTCGCCAACCACGACCTGGTGCTGTCCGACCTGGCGCTTGGCGGCGGGGTGATCCTGCCGGCGCCCGCCGATGCCATCTACGTGTTCGACGAAGCGCACCAGCTGCCGGGCAAGGGCATCAATCATTTCACGCACAGCTTGCGCCTTGGCGCCACCGCGCAATGGCTCGACCAGCTTGCCACGGCGCTGCAGCGCAGCGGCGCGCAGTTGCAGGGGCAGGGCAAGCTTGCCGACCTGCTGCGCGAAGGCATCGATCTGGCGCACGCCGCGCGCGTGACATTGCAGCAGACGCACACCCTGCTGCAGCCGTTCAGCGACCGTGCCGAAGCGGTGGTGGCCAAGGGCGAAACCGGCCAGTTCGTGTTTGCCAAGGGCGTGGTCGACGATTTCGTCTGCCAGCAGCTCGACAATCTTTGCGCGGAACTGACGAGCCTGGCGATCCGCCTGGAAAAGATCACCGCGATCCTCAAGGACTGCCTGGAAAACGACGGCGGCGAAGTGGACCGCGCACGCGCCGAATCCTGGTTTCTGCTGTTCGGCAGCTTGGAGGTACGAGTGGCGGCCGGCGCCGCCTGCTGCCTGCATTTTTCCCGCGCGGACGACAGCCATGCCGTGCCCGCCGCGCGCTGGCTGGTGTTCCACGACAATGACGGCGTTGTCGACGTGAGCCTGCACACCAGTCCCGTGCTTGCCGCCGATGCCTTGCAGGACAAACTCTGGAGCAGCTGCTACGGTGCCGTGCTCACTTCCGCCACGCTCAGCGCGCTTGGCAGCTTCGACTTTCTGGCGCAGCGCTGCGGGTTGCCGTCTTCCACCAGCTTCCATCGCATCCAAAGCCCGTTCAGCCACCAGGAAGCCGCCGTGCTGCGCGTGCCGCGCCAGGGCTTCGACCCCACCGACACCGCCGGCCATACCCGGGCCATCACGGAACTGTTGCCCAAGCTGCTCACCGACAAAAGCGGCGCGCTGGTACTGTTCAGTTCGCGTCGCCAATTGCTGGACGTACTGGAGGGACTCGACCCCTTGTTCCGTCGCCAGGTGCTGGCGCAGGACGACTACGCCAAGCAGGAACTCCTGCGCCTGCATCGCGCGGCGGTGAACCGCGGCGAGGGCAGTGTCATCTTCGGCCTCGCCTCGCTGGCGGAAGGCATCGACCTGCCCGGTGCCTATTGCACCCACGTGGTCATCGCCAAGATCCCTTTCCCGGTGCCGAACGATCCGGTGGACGCCACGCTTGGCGAGTGGGTGAAGGCGCAAGGGCGCAACCCCTTCCAGGAAATCTCGGTGCCCGAAGCCGCCCTGCGCCTGATCCAGGCCAGCGGCCGCCTGCTGCGCCAGGAAAGCGACCGCGGCACCATCACCATCCTGGACCAACGCCTGCTCTCCCGTTCCTATGGCCGTGCCATCCTCGATTCCCTGCCGCCGTATCCCCGAGAAGTTTTCTAGGTATATGCCCACCTTTTCCCAGCGTAAGTTGAAGAACCCACACCCCCGCAAGTATCGATCAGGCTTTGATTGGGGGTGCGCGGCGCGGAGCCGCGAGGACAAGCGCGACACCCCCAAGCGAAGCCGGGTGCCACTGAAAGCCACCGTGGGGGTTCTACCAGAGAACGCATCATTGGCGGGTGTCGCCCTCTTCTAGGTATGCTTGCCATCAGCCCCATGACGAGGTTCGCTTAGCATGCGCTTGACCAACCATACCGACTACGCCATGAGAGTGCTGATTTTCGCGGCCGCCGCGCAACAGACCGTTACCATCAGCAAGATCTCCGAGGCCTACGGCATCTCCAAGGAACACCTGCGCAAGGTCGTGCATGCCCTGGCCCAGCATGGCTACGTCACCACCACGCAGGGACGCAGCGGTGGCATCACGCTTGGCAGGCCCGCGGACCAGATCAACCTGCGCGAACTGGTGCAGCGTTTTGAAACCCGGCAACTGGTGGAATGCTTCGATCCGCAGACCAACACCTGCGCCATCAACGGCATGTGCAATCTCAAGCACGCGCTGCAGCGGGCGCAGGAAAGTTTTTTCGAAACGTTGGGACAGTACACCTTGCGCGACATCATCGACGAACCGCGGCTGCAGGTGTTCGTGCGCCAGCGCACGGGGAGTTGAACTCATCACGCCATGCGTGATATCCGCATTGAAGGCTGCACGGCCTTTATCGAGCCGCGGGCGAGAAACCGCTGCGAAAAATCGCTTCGAAAAACCTCTTCAGAGACGAATGATGCCGCGCCGGTGCAGGTAGTCGAGCACCTGCTCGGCGCAGGCTAACGGTTCGCGGTCGGTGGTCACGGTAAGTTCCGGTTTCTCCGGCGCTTCGTAGGGGGAACTGATGCCGGTGAAATCGGCGATCTCGCCGCGGCGCGCGCGGGCATAGAGCTGCTTGGGGTCGCGCTCCTCGCACACCGCAAGCGGCGTATCGACGAAGATTTCCACGAAGGGCAGGTCGGCGGCTTCGTGCAGTTCGCGCACCAGGGCGCGATCGCGCGCAAAAGGGGAGATGAAGCTGGCAAGCGCCAGCATACTGGCATCGGCGAACAGCCTGGCCACTTCGCCCACGCGGCGGATGTTTTCCTCGCGGTCGACGGCGGAAAACCCCAGGTTGGCGTTGAGGCCGTGGCGCACGTTGTCGCCGTCGAGCACGTAGGCCTTGTAGCCGCG
Organism: Hyphomicrobiales bacterium; assembly: GCA_035555995.1. Lineage (GTDB taxonomy): Bacteria > Pseudomonadota > Gammaproteobacteria > Pseudomonadales > Pseudohongiellaceae > CAILUG01. The sequence goes on from DATMFX010000470.1 coordinate 6,402, forward strand.
TTCCACCAGCAGGTGTTCCAGCAGAAACGCCAGCGTGGATTTACCGGCGCCGCTCAGGCCGGTGAACCACAGCGTGGCACCGCGTTGGTTGAACAGCGCCTCGCGCTTGTCGCGGGTTACCCGCCCGTGTTGCCAGACAATGTTGGATTGGTTTTGACTCATGGATGCCTCAGGGAGTCGCGGAGGCCGCCTGCAGGATGCGGATGGAGACGATGACGATTTCCGGTTGTGGACGGTTCTGCTGATCCACGCGCGCGGCGCCGATGGCGTCCAGTACCTCGAAGCCGGCGCGGATCTTGCCGAACACGGTGTGCCGGCCCACCAGCCAATCGGTATCGGCCAGGGTGATGAAGAACTGCGAGCCGTTGCGGTCGGGCCCCGCGTTGGCCATGGCGATAACGCCGCGCACCGGCGAGCGCGACACCAGATTCTCGCTGTAGTGATAACCCTGCATTTCGTACAACTGCTTGACGCTCAGCTCGCGCACCTTCTGGTCGACTTCACCGAGGCGCGGTTGCAGCTGCGTGCTGCTGTCGATGCCCAGGCTGTCGTACAAGGGCTTGAGCACCGTTTCCTGAAAGTCTTCCCGGTTGCGGATGCCGAGCACCGGGTTGGGCACGCCCTGCTCGTCGAGCACGCTCATGCGATCCAGGCCCAGGCTGGCGGCATTGATTTCGTCCGGCACGAAATAGCCGGGATAGCCGTCATCGGTACCCGTGGGGCTGCCGCCCTGAATCAGCACGTTGCGCACCACGCGATGGAAGCCGAGGCCGTCGTAGTAGGGCTGCGTCATCTCCAGCCCGGTGGTGGAATCCACCCACGGCTGGGTGCCGTCGGCCAGGCCAAGAAAGTTGGCTACGGTCAAAGGCGCTTCGCGCGGAAACAGCTCGAACAGCATGTTGCCGCGCGTGGTTTCGATGACGACCATGGGATTGGTGGGATCTTCCACCGGAATCTGCTGCGCGCGGCCGTCGAACACGGTATCGAATATAGGCAGCGAAGGCGGAGCGTTTGCCGGCGGCGCGGCCTGCTCCAGCGGCTCCGGCACGAGCGGCCCGGGCGCGGGTGTTACCTGTCCCAGCGCAGCCAGCGGCAGCAGCAGGCAGGCGCACAACAGGCGAAACGAGAGCGATGGCATGCGGCACTCCAAACAGGCATCGGCGCCGGGCTTGGATGCCCGGCGTGGGATGCAATGTGCAATGGGCGACATGATACGGAAAAAACATTTCTGTGGGAGTCGATCAGGAGTAAAGTGCGGTCTTTTCGTCTGGAGTAGAAGATGGAATGGGGTTTTGTGGTCGCGGGATTCGTCGTCGGCTGGCTGGTGGGCTTGACCGGCGTCGGCGGCGGCTCCCTGATGACTCCCATCCTGCTGTTGTTTTTCAACGTCAAGGCGGCGGTGGCCGTCGGCACGGATCTGTTGTATGCCAGCCTGACCAAGAGCGTCGGCGTGCTGGCGCACGGGCGTCTCGGTAATATCGATTGGCGCGTGGTGGGCCTGATGGCGCTTGGCAGCGTGCCGGCCTCGCTTGCCACCGCCTGGGTGCTCAGCCATTCCAGCCTCGGCTCCGACGTGGTGATGGAAAAGATCCGCACCGCGCTCGGCATCGCCCTGCTGCTGACCTCGCTGTCGGTGATTTTCCGCCATGAACTGATGAAAACGGCGCAGCAGCAGAATGGTGCGCCGCGCACGGCCGTGCCGATGTTGACGGTGCTGCTCGGGCTGTTTCTCGGCATCATGGTCACGCTCACGTCCGTGGGCGCCGGCGCGCTTGGCGTGACCGCGCTGCTGCTGCTTTATCCCGCCTCGCACATCACCCGCATCGTGGGTTCGGACGTGGCGCATGCGGTGCCGCTCACCCTGGTGGCCGGGCTTGGCCATGCCAGCCTGGGCACGGTGGATTACGGCCTGCTCGGCACCCTGCTGCTTGGCTCGGTGCCCGGCATCTGGCTCGGCAGCCACATGACCAGCCATGTCGACGAACAGTGGGTGCGCAGCGTGCTTGCCGTGATCCTGGTGTACGTGGGCCAGAAACTGGCGCTGCCGTTTTTGCCGCAGTGGCTCGGCGCCCTGCTGGTGGTGGCGCTGCTGGTGATCAAGTGGGTGGTGGATTCCCGCCGCAAGAATCACGCGGCTTCCTCGGAACAGGAATCCTGAAGCCCTGCCTGCTGTAACAGTTTGGTAACACTGTTCATACATTCCTCGCACAGCCTCGCCGCGTCCGCGCGGCGATGATTGCGCCAGTTTTCGCGCAATGTCAGCGTTGTGATCCGGCCCGCCACGCGGGTCAGGTGCGAGGAGGATGCGATGAAATTCCCGGCGTTATTCATAAAAAGTCCCATAAAAAGTGCCATAAAGAGTGCCCTAGCGAGCGCCATGGTATTGGCCTATGCCGCCCAGGCCGCCGTGCCGGTATTCCATGCCGGCGAACTGCAGCTGGATGCCGCCGCCACGCTCATGGACGGCGGTGGCCACTACTACCGCAACGTTGTGCTGCAACGCGACGCCGACGGCACGCTGCACGTCAAACAGGCAGAGCCGCGTCCGCTGGTGGACGTGCACACCGTGGCCGTGAACCTCTATGCCGCCGGCGGCACCCTG
>DATMFX010000471.1:0-6140 GCA_035555995.1 Hyphomicrobiales bacterium
ACGCGCGGCGCGCACCAGATAGAACATGCTGAAGATATTGGTTTGAAAGGTACGCCAGAGCTGCTGGTCGGAAATGTCCCCGATGTCCTTGTCGGGATGCTGCTCGCCGGCGTTATTGACCAGAATGTCCAGATGGCCGAGTTCCTTCAGCGTTTGCGCCACCGCTTTTTCGCAGAATTCGGGATCGCCGACGTCTCCCGCGATCGCGATGGCCTTGCGTCCTTCGCCTTCCACGATGTCCACCGTGGCCTTGGCGTCGTCATGCTCGCAGAGATAGAGCACGGCGATGTCGGCACCCTCGCGCGCATACAGCGCGGCGACGGCGCGGCCTATGCCGCTGTCGGCGCCGGTAATCAGCGCCACCTTGCCTTGCAAACGTCCGGCACCCGGATAACGCGGCTGCCATTTCGGTTTTGGCGTCAACTCGCTTTCGTGCCCGGGTAGCTTGCCTTCCGGTACTGCCTTGACTTTGGTAACCATCGTTCACCTCTCATTAGTGCCATGAGGCTTACGGGCACGGCACTTCTCAAGTCAGAATCAAGTCAGAAGTTCCTGTGCGATCAGGTGTATCACAGCGCTCGAGAGGGGGCCAAGCGACGGCACGCGCGGATGTGATATTTGGATCATTAATCCGAGCCGGTGGGCAGGCAGTGGGATTTATTCCCGCACTAAAAATAGGGCTTGCTTTTCTTTTATTCTCAAATGATACTCATTCGCATTATTGTTCATACTTGTAAATGACGGAGAAGCCATGAGCCCCAACCCCGCCAGCAATGCCCTTATGTTCAAACCCACCAAACCTGCCCTTGGCGTTCTTGCGGCGCTGTTCGGCGCCAGTTTCGGCGGCGCCGAGGCCGCCGAGCAGAACCGGGAGGAAAGAGAGATCGAGGAGGTGGTCATTACCGCCTCGGGCATCAACCAGCGCCTGGTGGATGCGCCCGCCAGTATCAGCGTGGTGAGCGGCATCGAGTTGCAAAAGCGCCCCTACATGACGCTGATCGACGCCGTGCGCGAGTTGGAAGGCGTGGACGTGGGCGAAACCTCCGACAAGACCGGCCAGCGCAGCATCAGCATGCGCGGCATGGGTTCCGAATACACGCTGATCCTGATCGACGGCAAGCGCCAGAACAACCACGGCGACATCTACCCCAACAGCTTCGGCGGCAACCAGTTCAACCACATTCCGCCGCTCGACGCCATCGAGCGCATCGAAGTGATCCGCGGCCCGGCCTCCACGCTGTACGGTGCCGACGCGCTTGGCGGGGTGATCAACATCATCACCCGCAAGGTATCCGAACGCTGGACCAGTTCGTTCACCGCCGGCCACAGCATTCAGCAGGAAAGCATGTTCGGCGCCGATACCACCTACGACCTCAACGCCCGCGGTCCCTTGATCGCCGGCAAGCTTGGCCTGGCGCTGCGCGCCTCACGCTACGAGCGCGACGCCTCGCTGCCGGAATACGAAGCGGTAACCGATCCCGACGGCGGCCTGCACGAACGTTCGCTCGGCTTCGGCGGCGGCGGCAAATCCACCGACAACACCAACCAGTCCCTGGGCCTGACGCTGGACTGGCGGGTTACCGACAAGCACGACCTGAGCTTCGACTACGACACGTCCGAACAGATTTACGACAACACGCCGTTCACCAACAACCTGGGCACCACCGCTTACCCGCTCGGCACCGTGGACGGCATCGCCGGCCTCTGGCGCGCCGCGCCGCAGGCGGGTTACGCCGCGGACCAGGAATTCACCCGCGATCAATGGGCCGTAACGCATGCGGCGGACTGGGGCTTCGGCAACAGCCTGGTGTCGCTGGCATACATCGACACCGGCAACCACGGCCGCACCCTACCGCTCACGGTGGAGGAACGCCTGCTGCATCAGGACATGTTCAAGGGCACCGGCGACTATGCCGGCCTGAGCGAAGACCAGCGCAAGCAGCTCATGGTGCAGACCTTCCTGCCGCGTCCCAAGCGCGACATGGAAAGCCGCCAATACACGCTGGACGCCAAGATGGATATTCCGCTGCAGGGCTTCGGCGGCAGCCATCACCTGGTGGTGGGTGGACAGATGATCAACGGCGAACTGGAAGACGGCGTGTTCGGCATGGAATCGGGCATCAGCAGCATCGGCACCGTGCAGAAACACGAAATGCGCTCGGTGTTCGTGGAAGACAACTGGACCCCGATCGAAGCGCTGACGATCACCGCCGGCGTGCGCCAGGATCACCACAACCTGTTCGGCAACCACGTGAGCCCGCGTCTGTACGGCGTCTATACCTTCAGCGACGCCTGGACCCTCAAGGGCGGCGTGAGCACCGGCTACAAAACGCCCAAGACCACCGATCTGTACGACGGCATCACCGGCTTCGGCAGCCAGGGCACCTCGCCTTTCGTGGGCAACCCGGACCTGAAGCCGGAAACCAGCGTGAACACCGAAGCGGGCCTGTACTGGACCTCGGTGGATGGGGCCGGCCACAACTTCAACGTTACCTACTTCCACAACGACTTCGAGGACAAGATCGCGCGCGGCGAAACCAACCAGAGCTGCACGCAGACCGGCGGCGTGCGCCCCTGCGCCAACCTCGGCGCCTACGGCGAACTGAACTACACCAGCTACGCGCAGAACATCAACATCGACAGCGCGCGCATCCGCGGCGTGGAGATGGCGGGCCGCTACAACCTCAGCGATGCCTGGTCGCTGCGCGCCAACTACACGCTTACCGACAGCGAACAGACCAGCGGCGCCAACATCGGCCAGCCCCTGACCAACACCGCCAGGCACATGGCGAACGCCACGGTGGACTGGGCGGTGAACCTCAAACTGAGCCTGCAGCTCACCCTGGAAGCCCGCTCCGACCGCTACCGTGGCGTGGATGCCGCCGGCAATCACCTGTTCTACAAACCCTACGAAGTGCTGCACCTCGGCGGGCAGTACCAGTTGACCGACCGCATCAACCTGAGCGCGCGCATCAACAACCTGCTGAACCAGGATTTCACCAGCTTCCAGTCCAGCTTCATCCGCAATACGTCCGGCGAATGGCAACTGCAGACCGTCGACGACTACAACAACAAGGACAAGGCCAGAAACCTCTGGCTGAGCATGAACGTGATGTTTTGAGTGTGAGCGGCGGCATCGGGGAATGGTCCTCCCCGGTGCCGCCACCCTTCAGAATTTGCGGTAGAAACTGACGAGATCCGCATCCGCGTCGCCGCTGCCGACGATCGTGTTGCGCAGCATCTGCGCCGCCATCAGGGAAAACGTGGTGCCGTTGCCACCGTAGCCAAGCGCCGCGTAGCAGTTCGGTTTACCTGGAATCCTGCCCACGGTCGGCGTGCTGGTGGGGCTGTCGCCAAAGCTGCCCGCCCAGGCGAAAGCCGGTGTGGTATCCAGCCAGGGCAGCAACGCCCCCAGCTTGCGCGACAGGACGCCGGCCTTTGCCGCGATCTTGGCATCACGCGCCGCGCTGTCGCTGATCTCCTCGTCCTCTCCACCGCAAACCACCTCGCCACGCGGCGTGGTGCGTATGTACAGATACGGTTCCGCGGCTTCCCAGATCATCGGCATGTTTGGCCGCAGCGCCCGCGGTTGCGCCCGGGTGGCGATCGACCAGGTGGAGCAGATGCGGTTGCCCTTGCGTGGGATGCCTTTCACCATTTCGTAGCCGGTGGCCATGATCACGCAGGCGGCGCGTACCTCCGGGCCTTGGGCGCTGTACACCGTGACGCCATCGGCATGTGCCGCGATGTCTGCCACGTCCACCGGCGCATACAGCCGCGCGCCGCGTGCAAGGGCCACGTTCAGAAAGCCCGCCGCCAGCTTGAGCGGATCCGCGGAATAGTTGCCGAACCCAAGCAGGGCATGCCGGCCACGAATGCCATAACGCTCCTTTACAGCCGCCGGTTTGAGTAGTTCCACTTCGAGCCCGACCCGGCGCCGCGCCTCGGCTTCGCGCTCCAGCCCCCTCGCATCGAGCAGGTTGCCATCGAGATACAGCGAATTGCGCGTAACGGCTTCCACCTGCAAACCCAGGCGCTCGGTGCGTTCGCGCAAGGCGTCCACCGCCAGGCGCGAGCGGCGCCAGATACGCTCCGCCCGCCGCCTGCCGATCCGGTCCGCCATGAGGCTCAGTGGCATGTCGAGTTCGTATTGCAGCAATGCCGTAGAGGCCAGCGTGGAACCCGCGATCGCGCCGCGCCGGTCGAGGATGACAGTGCGCAGTCCCGCGTCCGACAGGCTTTCCGCGATCAAGGCACCGGAAATGCCGGCGCCGACCACCACGGCATCGCAGTGAATGGTACGGGTAAGATGGGAGATTGCGATCTTCGGCGGACGCCGCGACGACCAGAGCGAGCGACCCGTGTGCAGGTCGCGATGATGGGTAAGCGATGCCGCCAAGGCCGAACCCTCTGAAATGCGCAGTTCCATGATGGTCCACCGCAATCCCCCTTGCCAGCGCCGCTTTGCCGGGTTGCCGGCGAATTCCGCAATGCGTGGTAATTCAGTGCGCCAGCCGTTGCAGCAAAGTGTCGTCCACGGCGCCAAGCGCCAGGAAATTGGGATTGAGCAGGTTTTCCTTGGTGTTGTAGCGATAGGGCCGGCCGTCGAACGCGATCAGACGGCCGCCCGCCGCCTCCAGCACCGCCTGCGCGGCGGCGGTGTCCCATTCGCTGGTGGGTCCCAGGCGCGGATACACGTCGGCCATGCCCTCGGCCACCACGCAGATCTTCAGCGAGCTGCCCATGCTTACCAGTTCGATGTCGGGAAAGTATTGCTGCGCCTCTGCGAGCCAGCCCGCCAGCTTGGCGTCCTTGTGGCTGCGGCTGGCCACCACGCGCAGGGTGGTGGCTTCGGCTTTCAGTCGGCCCGCCTCGATGCGCTCGCGGCGTCCCGCCGTCCATTTCCAGGCGCCACCGCCTTGCAGACCACCATACAGCACGTCCTGCACCGGTACGTATACCGCGCCGAGCACGGCGTCGCCCTGGTCGATCAGTGCAATGTTCACGGTGAATTCGCCGTTGCGCTTGATGAATTCCTTGGTGCCGTCCAGAGGATCGACCAGCCAGTAGCGCTGCCACTGCCGGCGCGTGTCCCAGGGCACGGCCACCGATTCCTCGGACAGCACCGGAATGGCGGGCGTAAGCGCCTGCAGGCCGGCCACGATCACCTGATGGGCGGCAAGATCGGCGCGGGTGAGCGGCGACTTGTCATCCTTGAACGTCACCCCCACATCTTCCTCGCCGTACACCTGCAGAATCGCCGCGCCCGCCTCGCGGGCAATGGCAAGCGTGGGTTCGAAAAGAGCGGAAAGAGAAGCAAGGTCGGAAAACGGCATGAACGACATCCTGATGCAGGCCCGACGCGACCCGCAACAGTGCAAGCGTATGCCGGGGCTTATAATGGAAGCCCGATTATAGGAGCTGACGCCGCGCAATGGTCAATTGGAGCGAAATCGACACCGTGCTGCTGGACATGGACGGCACGCTGCTCGACCTGCATTACGACAACTACTTCTGGCTGCAGCATCTGCCGCAGCGCTACAGCGAGCTGAACGGCCGCCCGCTGGGGGAAGTGCAGCACCAACTGCAGACCCTGTCCGATTCGCTGCAGGGCAATCTGTTGTGGTACTGCCTGGATCACTGGAGCGAGCAGTTGCAAATGGACCTGTTGCCGCTCAAGCAGGAAGTGGCGCACCTGATCCGCTTTCGTGCCGACAGCGAACGCTTTCTCGGCTTTTTGCGGCAACAGGGCAAGCGCGCCGTGCTGGTGACCAACGCGCATCCCACCATCATGACGCTGAAGGTGGAAATCTGCGGCCTGCAGCGCTATCTCGACGCCAGCTACAGTTCGCACCCCTTCGGCCTGGCCAAGGAAAACCCGGGCTTTTGGGCGCAACTGCGCCAGGCCGGGCAGTTCGACTACACCCGCTGCCTCTTCATCGACGACAGCCCCAGCGTGCTGCACTGCGCCCGCCGCGAAGGCCTGGAGCATTTGCTGCAGGTGCTGCAGCCGGATTCCTCACAGCCGCCGCGCGAGCCGGGCGACTTCCGCGGTTTCAACCGTTTTGCCGAGTTGATGCCCGCATGAACCAATCCCACGACACACAGAAACTGCGCCTGGACAAATGGCTGTGGGCGGC
>DATMFX010000472.1:0-7197 GCA_035555995.1 Hyphomicrobiales bacterium
GTACTTCTCCAGATTGATGGGTGAACCGGACCGCACGGGCGCGGTGGGTATTCAGTAGATCGCGTTACGTGGTTTTCATTTCAGCATCGGGCGGTTGCGCCAGCGTGCGCTGCAGCTGCGCCTCGTCCACTTCGCCGGTCCATTTGGCCACGATCACGGTGGCGATGCCGTTGCCCACCAGGTTGGTCAGCGAGCGCGCTTCGCTCATGAAGCGGTCGATGCCGAGTATCAGCGTCAGCCCCGCCACCGGTACGTGGCCCACGGCGGACAGCGTGGCGGCAAGCACGATGAAGCCGCTGCCAGTAACGCCCGCGGCGCCCTTGGAGGTGACCAGCAGCACCGCCAGCAAGCCCAATTGTTCCCAAATCCCCATGTCGGTATCGGTGGCCTGGGCGATGAAAATGGCGGCCATGGACAGATAGATGGAGGTGCCGTCCAGATTGAAGGAATAACCGGTGGGCACCACCAGCCCCACCACGCTCTTGCGCACGCCAAGCGCTTCGAGCTTGTCCATGAGTCGTGGCAACACCGATTCGGACGACGAGGTGCCCAGCACGATAAGGAGTTCCTCGCGGATGTAGCGGATGAAGCGCAGCACCGAAAAACCGTGCAGCCGGCAGATGGTGCCGAGCACGCCGAAGATGAACAACAGGCAGGTGGCGTAGAACGTAAGCATCAGCGAACCGAGCGATACCAGCGTGCCGATGCCGTAGTTGCCGATGGTGTAGGCCATGGCGCCGAAGGCGCCGACGGGCGCGGCCTTCATGATGTAGCCGACGATCACGAACAGCACCTTGTTGAAGCGCTCGATGGTTTCGTACACCATGCTCACGCGGCCGCCGAGGCTGTGCAGGGCAAAGCCGAACAGGATCGAGAACAGCAGCACCTGCAGAATTTCGCCTTCGGAAAACGCCGAGAACATGGTGTCGGGAATGATATGGAGCAGAAACGCCGACACGCTGCTCTGTTCGCCTGCGGAGGTGTAGTTGCTGATGGCGCTGGTATCCAGGGTGGTCGGATCGATGTGCATGCCCACGCCGGGCTTGATCAGGTGGATCACCACGATGCCGATGATCAGCGCGCAGGTGCTCACCGCCTCGAAATAGAGCAGCGCCAGGCCGCCGGTCTTGCCCACCTTTTTCATGTCTTCCATGCCGGCGATGCCGGTGACCACGGTGCAGAAGATGATGGGGGCGATCATCATCTTGATCAGCTTGATGAAGCCGTCGCCGAACGGTTTCATCAGCACCGCCGTTTGTGGCTGGAAGTGGCCGAGCAGGATGCCGATGACGATGGCCACCAGCACCTGGAAGTACAGCGAGCGATAAAGCGGAGTACGGGGCATACGGGCGCTTCCTTCTGGGGTAACATGCGCAGCCGGCAAGCTTACTATGACTTCATCTTCTCACCCACCCCGCACGCTCGTGATCCAATCCGCCAGCCCGCGCCAGTTGCGTGGCTGGATGCACCGCTGCCTGGAATCCGTGCACGGCTGGAGCCAGGCCCAGGGCTACGGGTACCGTTTCGTGGGCGACGAGCTGTTCGACTGCGTGCCGGCCTGGTACCGCGACAAGGTGGGCGCCCGCCTGCCGATCGCGGCCGACTATGCGCGGCTGGTGCTGCTGCGCCAGGCGCTGGAAGAAGGGTATGAACAGGCAATGTGGCTGGATGCCGACGTGCTGGTGTTCGATCCGTCGCTGCGCATCGCCTTCGAGGGTTCCTGTGCCTTCGGCCAGGAAGTCTGGGTGCAGGCGGTGGACGGCACCTACGCCACGCGCCGCAACGTCCACAATGCCTTCTGCGCCTTCCGCCGCGGCTGCGTGGTGCTGCCGTTTTTGCTGCAAACCACCGAATCGCTGATCCGTCGCGTGGATCCCGCGCACATGGCGCCGCAGATGGTGGGGCCGAAGCTGCTCACCGCGCTGCATTCCCTATGCGATTTCGCGCTGGTGCCGGAAGTGGGCGCGCTCAGTCCCGAGGTGGTGGCGAACATCTGCGCCGGCGGCGGCCCCGCGCTGGATCTGTTGCGGCGCAAGAGCCAGGTCAAACCCAAGGCCGTCAATCTCTGCGCCTCGCTGGTCAGCGATCCCGCCGCGCTCAAGGTGTGTGAAGTGCTGCTGGCGTCCACGGCAAAGGCCGCAAAGCAGTAAGCGCCCCGCACCGTCCTTATCGATGAAGCCGGCAGATGCTGGTTTCGCCTTCAGGCCAATCCCCTTCCTAGATCGAGTGATGCTGCAGCTCGTGGCCGGCCTGCTTGTAAGCCTGCCACTTCTGCCGTCCAAGCGCCTTGGCCGCCTCACTGTTCATCACGAATTCGGCGATGCTGTCGAAAATGGAATGATCGGTAGGCAGCGCGGCGGTGAGGTTGAGCAGGTTGCCGTTCGTGAACGGTGCCGCCTGCCAGTCGATCAGCACCGGGCAGTCGGGCGGGGCGGCGGCGCGCAGCGCGTGCGGCACGAAACTTTCCGGCGTGAACTGCCACAGCAACTGATCGAGGCTGTGGGCTTCGTCTTCGTCATTGGCCAGGATGCGCACCGGCCGTCCCTGGCGATACAGTTGCTCACTCAAACGGCAGGCCAGCAGCAGGCGCGAGTGCGCGTCCTCGTGGCGTAATGAATAGAAGTTGATGCGCGCCATGGCTCAATGGTTCAGCAGGTATTCCAGCAGCAGCGGCACGGGGCGGCCGGTGGCGCCTTTTTCCGCGCCCTGCAGCCAGGCGATGCCGGCGATGTCCAGGTGAGCCCATTTGTAGTTACGGGCGAAGCGCGACAGGAAGCAGGCGGCGGTGATGGTGCCGGCCTTGGGACCGCCGATGTTGGCCACGTCGGCGAAATTGCTGTGCAGCTGCTCCTGGTATTCGTCCCAGATCGGCAGGCGCCAGGTGGGGTCGAGCGCGCGCTGGCCGCATTGGTAGAGGGTGTCGGCCAGTTCGTCGTCGTTGCTCATCAGGCCGCTCGTCACCGTGCCGAGCGCGGTGATGCAGGCGCCGGTGAGCGTGGCGATGTCCACCACGCTTTTCGGCTTGAAGCGTTCGATGTAGGTGAGCGCGTCGCACAGCACCAGGCGGCCTTCGGCGTCGGTGTTGAGGATTTCGATGGTTTGCCCGCTCATGGACGTGACCACGTCGCCCGGCTTGGTGGCATGACCGCCCGGCATGTTTTCGGCGCTGGCGATCACGCCGATCACGTTGATCTTGGGCTGCAGCTGGCACAGCGCGGTCATTACGCCCACCACGCTGGCGGCGCCGCACATGTCGTATTTCATTTCATCCATGCCCAGGCCGGGCTTGAGGCTGATACCGCCGCTGTCGAAGGTGATGCCCTTGCCGAGGATCACGTTGGGCTTCTGGCCGGCGGCGGCACCCTGGTATTCCAGGACGATCAAGGCCGAGCTCTGCTCGCTGCCGTTGCCCACCGACAACAGGGAATTCATGCCGAGGCGGCGCATCTGCGCTTCGCTGAGCACCTTGGCCTTGAGCAGTTTGCGATTCTTGGCGGCAAGCGCCAGCGCCTGTTCGCCCAGATAGCTTGGCGTGCAGATGTTGGCCGGCAGGTTGCCGAGCTGGCGTGCGGCGTTCATGCCGTTGCCCACGGCCTGGCCAAGCGCCGCGCCCTGCGTGGCGGCGGCGCGCTGGCCGGCATCCACCAGGAGGGTGAGCTGCTTGAGTTCCGGCGCCTTGGCGGCTTTTGGCTTGGTGGTGCTATAGCGGTATTGCAGGGTTGTCACGGTGCGCGTCAGCAGTTCCGCGAGATGGCGAGCCTGTTCATTTTTTACCGGCAGATCCAGCAGGCACGCGGCGGCGGTGAACTGGCCGTGCTTGACCAGCGCCTTGCTGGCGTGGCGCACCACCTGCACGTATTTCTTCGCGCTCAGCTCGCTGGCCTTGCCGCAGCCCACCAGCAGCACGCGCTGGGCGCCAAGGCCCTCGAGCTTCTGCAACAGCAGCACGTCGCCGATTTTGCCGGCAATGTCGCCGGCGGCAAGTAGCTTGCTGAAGGCCTTGCGCAGCTGGGCGTCGAGGGAGGCGGTGGGCTCCGGGAGCTGGCCGCCTTCGAAAACGGGCAATACCAGGCAGGGCGTGGACAAGCGGGCGGGGTTGGCTGACTTGACGGAAAAGAGCATGGCGTACCTGTCTTGGATTGGGTGGAAGGGAGAGAAAGCGCACTTTTCGAAAATTCTACTCTGCAGCCTCCGGACTTGGCAAAGAACGGAGCGCTTGCCAGAATGCCGCCCCATGATCATTTTCCGCTATCTCACCCGGCAGGTACTGCAGGCCTCCCTGGCACTCAGTCTCATTCTTCTGGTGGTGGCGGTGCTGGGGCGCCTGCTGAATTACCTGGCGCGCGCCTCGCAGGGCGAACTCGATCCAAGCGTCCTGCTGATGCTGATGACCTACCGGCTGCCGGATTTCCTGCAGCTGATCCTGCCGCTGGCCTTGTTGCTCGGCATCCTGCTTGCCTACGGCCGCATGTACGCGGACAGCGAAATGACGGTGCTGGTGGCCTGCGGGCTGAGCACGCGGCGCCTCTTGGCAATGACGGCGGCCTCCACCCTGCTGGGCATGGCGCTGGTGGCCAGCCTGACCCTGTACGTGACCCCGCGCGCGCTGGTGCAAACCGGCAATCTGCTGGAGGCGCAGAAAAACCTCAATGAATTCGACGTGATGGTGCCGGGCCTGTTTCAGAACATTTCCGGCGGCCTGCGCACCACCTATGCCGAACGCGTTACGCCGCAGGGCATGGGCCACGTGTTCATGCACGAAAGCGGCGGCGATCGCATGATCCTGGCGGAGTCGGCGCAGGCCTACGAGGATGCCGATGGCCGCCGCTTCATCCTGTTTCGCAACGGTTCGCTGACGCAGGGGCTGAACGGGGAGGGCGAGTATTCCCTGACCCGTTTCGAGGAATTCGGCATCGAGCTGCCGCCGCGCAACATCAATTTCGCCGCGAGCGTGGCGGAAAAGGCCATGAGCAACGGCGAGCTGTGGCGCGCCGGGCAACCGGTGCATCTGGCGGAGCTGCAATGGCGCTTCTCGCTGATCCTGCTGGTGCCGGTGCTGATGCTGCTGGCGGTGCCGCTGAGCCGCGTCAGTCCGCGCGAAGGGCGCTTCGGCAAGCTGGTGCCGGCAATTCTGCTGTATCTGGCGTATTTCGGGCTGTTGCTGCTGTGCCGCGACCTGGTGGCCGACGGCACTCTGAGCCCCTGGCTCGGGCCCTGGTGGGTACATGCGGTGTTTGCCGTGGTGGGGTTCCGCCTGTGTGGCGGCTGGCGGGGAGTGCAGGGCCATGCTTAAGCTGGATCGCTACATTGCGCGCAACGTGCTTGGCGCCACGCTGCTGGTGCTGCTGGTGCTGAGCGGGTTGGATCTGTTGTTCACCGCGGTGGACGAATTTGGCGACACCAATGCCAACTATGGCGCCCGGCAGGCGCTGTGGTTCGTGCTGCTGCAGTTTCCCTCGCATTTATACGAGCTGTTGCCGATGGCGGCGCTGATCGGTTCGCTGACGGGACTCGGCATCCTGGCGTCGAGCAATGAACTGGTGGTGGTGCAGTCGGCGGGCGTGAGCAACCTGCGCATCGTGTGGGCGGCGATGAAGCCGGCGCTGCTGATCATGCTCTGCGGCGTGGCGCTTGGGGAATGGGTGGTGCCCACGCTGCAGGTGCGCGCGGAAGTGTACAAGTCGATCAGCAACGGCGAGGCGGTGGGCTTGTCGCGCTTCGGGCATTGGGAACGCGACGGCAATGCCTTCATGCACTTCAACACGGTGGAACCGCAGGGCGTGCTGTACGGCGTGAGCATTTTCGAGTTCGACGCAAACCGCCAGCTGGTGCGCGCCATCGACGCCGAGCGCGCGGTGTACCAGGGCAGCGAAACGTTCGCCGAGGCGAGCGGTACGGCGCCCAACTGGCGTTTGGAGCAGGGACGCGAGCGCACCTTCGCGCGCAGCCCGGCGGGCGTGGTGACAGGCGCCGAACAGAATGCGTTTGCGGCGTTGCCCTGGAACCTGGACTTGACCCCGGACGTGTTGCAGGTGCTGATCATCGACGCGGACGCGATGGCGATTTCGGACCTGTACCGCTACGCCGACCGCTTTTCCCGCCAGGGTTTGAATGCCGACGGCTACTTTCTCGCGTTCTGGAAAAAGCTGTTGCAGCCGCTGACCACCGCGGCGCTGGTATTTGTGGCGATTTCCTTCATCTTCGGCCCGCTGCGCGAAGCCACCATGGGCTCGCGCCTGTTCGTGGCGATCTGTTTCGGGCTTGGCTTCACCATCGTGCAGCGGCTGTTGCAGACGGTGAGCCTGGTGTATCAGATAGACCCCTTGCCGGCGGTGCTACTACCGGCCCTGCTGTGCGCGGGATGGGGCTGGCTGCTGCTCAGGCGCGCGGCATGACCAAGCGTGGATGGGCCAAGGTGGTGCCCGCATTGCATCGGCTTCGAGCCAACGTGCTCCGCCCCCTGTCACAGTTCGCAGCGCACCACGCGCGTATGCGACAGCATGTCCGGCCAGCTGCGTTTCTGTGGATCGAACAGTGCCCACCAGTACCCGATGCCGCCCGCAAGCAGCGACAGCGGCGCGCTGAGACAACGCAACAACACCTGTTTCCAGGTGAGCGGGCCACCCTCAAGATTTTCCAGCTTGACGCGCCAGGCCTGCATGCCCAGGGTCTGGCCGCTGTGGGTCCAGAACCAGCCGAAGAAAAGCAGGGCGCTCAGCAGCATGGAGCCGAACAACACCCACTGGTAGAGCGGATCGAGCACCACGGTTTCGCCCTCGAGGGTACGCGCCTGTTCGATGCCGAAGGCGGAGAGCACCACGAAGCCGACGATGATCCAGATGGCGAAGATGAGAAAGCTGTCGTAGACGATGGCGGCCAGGCGGCGCCACAGCGGCGCGAGGAGGGGGACGGCGGCCGGGATGCCGGCGGTTGGCGTGTCGGTGTTCATCGGAATTCCTCAGGCTGGGATGCGGGCATTCTAGAACCTTCCGCGGCGCAGCTCACGTGGCTTTTTCTTGACTTCGCCAGGGTTTTCCCCGAGACTCCGCGGCCATGAACCGCTTCGTCCACCCCCTCACCGGCCTCATTATCATTACCGTGCATTGATCGGTGGGTTGGCTCGTAGCTGAATTTCGACAAGCATGACAAAACCCGCCACCAGGCGGGTTTTTCATTTCTGGCCTGGGGCGGCGCACA
>DATMFX010000473.1:0-8478 GCA_035555995.1 Hyphomicrobiales bacterium
AGATCGATCTGCAACTGCTCGAGGACGCCAGCGCCGCGCGCGGCCCCGGCCGTGCCCTGCCGCAGCGTGAACGCCACACGCCGCCCGGGCAGCGCCGCAAGCACAAGCCCCGGCGTTGAGCGCAGCGATGAAAAAACACTACGGCAATCCCAAGCGCCGCGACGAAGCGTACGCGGCTACTCCCGCCACACCCGATTTCGTCTACGGCCTGCACGCGGTGGAGGCCTTGCTCAAGCACCATCCGCACAGCGTGGTGGCGCTATGGGTGCAACAAGGCCGCCACGATCCGCGCATGGAAGCCGTGCTGCAGCGCGCCGAGCGGCTGGGCTTGCCCTGCACCGAACAGCCACGCGCGGAACTGGACCTGAAAGTAGCGGGCGTGCACCAGGGCATCGTGGCCGAATGCCGTAATTTGAAGCTCGAACGCAGTGAAGGACAACTGGCAGAGCTGCTGGATGCATTGGCGCATCCGCCGTTTCTGCTGGTACTCGACGGCGTTACCGATCCGCACAACCTCGGTGCCTGCCTGCGTTCGGCGGAAGCGGCCGGCGTGGATGCCGTGATCGTGCCGAAGGACAAATCGGCCTCCATCACACCCACCGTGCGCAAGGTGGCCTGCGGTGCGGCGGAACTGGTGCCGTTTTTCAGCGTGACCAACCTGGCGCGCAGCCTGAAGGCACTGCAGGAACGCGGCATCTGGGTGCTTGGCGCGGCGGGGGAAGCCGGTCAGTCGATCTATCAGACCGACCTGCGTGGATCATTGGCGCTGGTGCTGGGGTCGGAAGGCAGCGGCATGCGGCGGCTGACCCGCGAACACTGCGACAGCCTGTTCGCTATTCCGATGGCGGGCGAAGTGAGCAGCCTCAACGTGTCGGTATCGGCGGGAATTTGCTTGTTCGAGGCGGTGCGGCAGCGCAGTTTGCCGCGCACCTGAAATGATTTCACAAGGCGCAGCCCTCGGGCAACGAGCGCCTTATTGCACTGGTGCCGCCATCACCAACGCATCCACGGCGCGATACCAGGCTTCGGTGCCCGGCGGCAGTTCCTGCTGATCGAGCCCAAGGCGCTGGCTGACCGCGCTCATCCACTCCATTGAACCGGGATCGGGTCCGTGCCCTTCGCTGTCGAGCACGCGCAGATGGGTTTCCACCGTATCGACCCACTCGCTCGATCCCAGCTCGAACGCCAACGCCTGTGGCACGCAGATCACTTGCGGCTGCCCCAGCCATTCCAGCGCCACTTCTCCCTGGTGTTCCCAAAAACTGGTGTCGTCGCGCACGTAATGCGCGCCGCTTGCACTGCGTACCTGGAACAGCACCAGTTGGGCCGCGCCGCGCTCGGCGACCAGGGTGGACGGATCGGTCTGGTAAAAACTTGCCTCCATCAGATCGTGCTCGTCGCCATTGCAGACGAACACATGCGGGCCGTTGGCTTCCAGCAGGCCGGAGAGCGCCTGCTGCTCCGCGATGCGCAGCGCTTCGGCATCCGGTTCCGCAAACGCGCCGGCGCTGGTGGGGCCTTGGCCGCAGGCGCCAAGAAAGAGTGCCGTGGCGAGAAGCGACGTGGCGGCAACGCGGCGGGATGACATCATGGCGACACCTCATTTTTCCCAAGACAATCGGCCTGAAGCCAACGCGTCCATCCTATTGGCAATATCCGCTTCCCGCACGCGCCAGAGGCCATTGTTGCCTGTTTGTTCATGTATCGTGCCACTCACAGCCCGTCCGCGTGCGTCTGGGTACAGACAAAACCTTCGATGCCCCGCTCCACCTGCAAAGTCACGTGATGAATGCCGAAGCGATGCAGCAATTGGTCCATCGCCGAAGCAATGAAGGCATCGTTGCCGCCCTCGGGCCGTACCAGATGCACGGTCAACGCGATCTCGGTGGTGCTCATGCCCCAGATGTGCAGATCGTGCAGCGCGGTAACGCCGGGCAATGACTCCAGATAGGCCCTTACCGCGTCGGGGTCGATGTGGCCGGGCACGGCATCGAGCGCGTAATCCAGCGATTCGCGCAACAGACCCCAGGTGCTTATGGCGATCACCACCGCGATCAGCAGGCTCGCCGCCGGATCCAGCCACAGCCAGCCGGTGCTGAGCTGAATCAGGGCCGCCACCACCACGCCCGCGGAAACGGCGGCATCCGCCGCCATGTGCAGAAACGCGCCGCGCACGTTCACGTCGTGCCGCCCCTTGATAAACAGCAGCGCCGTGGCGGTGTTGATGAAAATACCGACGCCCGCCACCAGCAGCACGATCGTTCCCGCGGTGGGCTGCGGATCCTGCACCCGTTCCACCGCCTCCCAGGCAATGGCGCCCACCGCCACCAGCAACAGCAGCGCATTTGCCAGTGCCGCCAGTATGGAACTGCGGCGCCAGCCATAGGTGCGGCGCAGTGTGGGCGCACGGCGAGTGAGCACACTGGCGCCCCAGGCCAGCAGCAGGGCGAGAATGTCGCTGAGGTTGTGCCCGGCATCCGCCAACAGGGCAAGCGAATTGCTCCACCAGCCCGCCGTGGCCTCCGCCGCCACGAATACCGTGTTGAGCACCACGCCGATCGCAAAGGCGCGGTCCAGCGCCGGCATTTCGGCAGGGTCGTGCGAATGGGAATGCGAGTGGCTCATACGGCATCCAGGCGAGGAAGACGCCTCATGATATGCCGCTACCGTGCCGGGACAAACCCCAAGCGTCATTGGAAGGCGGGATAAAAAAAAGACCACCCCCTTCGAGGTGGCCTTCCCGTGAATGCGTACTGCCTGTCGTTGTTATAGTGGCCGCGCGGCGCAGTGTCAGTTCTGCGTCTCGCGGAACTCCGGTGTCAGCTCTTCGCAGGGGTGCCGTTCAAAGGGCACGTCCGAAAGCAGCACCGTGTCTCCCCCCACGTATGGTTCGGTAAAATAGACCGGGTCGGTGGCGGTAAATTCCCGTTTCAACGCCAGCGTTTCCGGGTCCATCGTATAGCGCTCGACGATGTGCAGCTGATCGCTGTTGCGGGTGGGCGGCGACAGCACCCCGGCTTCGAAGCCGATGGTGTCCACCACCAGCGTGTCGCCTTCCCAATGACCGATGGAATGGCCGCCATTGCTGGGCGCGATGTCGGCGGGGTGGCTGTCCATGTCCATGTGGATGCGGCGGGTAAAGCTGTAAAGGCCGTAATCCATGTCGATCACGTTTTCCCCTTCCGGCGTGGTGGTCTGGGTGATGCGGTTCACCGGCCAGTCGAAGGTCCAATCGTAGATGATACTGGTGGGCTTGCAGGACAGGCGCGGGTTGTCCTTCACCGACCACATTTCGAAGGCATCGGCCTCGGCCTTGCCACGCTCGGTATAGACGGCGCGCGCCTGCGGGTTGCGGGCGCGGATCTCCGCCAGCGTGATCGCGCCGCTGGCGTAATCCTGGATCAGGCTTCTGGGCACCATGTCGCCATGGCCGCCGCTCGGCGGAATGGTGAGCACCAGCTGTTCCACGGCCCAGTCGCCGCTGATGTTGGGTTCGCCCGAGGCGAGACGCAGCGGGCGGTCCGAGGTGTCGACGGGATTGGTGATTGAAAACTGATCGTTCCTGTCTATGGTTTGCTCGTTGATGGTGAAGCTTTCGATGTAGCAGGCGCTGGGGTCGTCGCGGTGCGGATGGCCCTGGATTTCCACCTGGGCGCCCACCTTGAACATGTCGATGGACCAGCCGGAACGTTTGATCAGCGTGGCCGCGCGCATCTCACAGCGCATCTGCAGCGGCTTGCCATCCTCGCCGATCACCTCCAGCTCCATGTAGGAATGCGGGTTCACCAGATGCATCTGGGTGAGCGTGCCGGTCCATTCCTTGTCGATGTTCAGTTGAAACAGGCCAAAACCGTGATGTGCCAGGGCAGGCATGGCGGCACCGGCACACGCCAGCGCGGCAGCAAGCACGGCACGCTTGCGCATGCCACGGGAACGGCAATTCGTCTTCATGAAACACCCCCTCGATGTCGTATGGGACCTTTTCAGGCTCTTGCTGTCTACGGCGCTAGACTAGCGCGTAATGCGTGCCCCGTCAGCCCCACGTGACGCCGCATTGGAGCAGCGCCTTGTGCAAAGAGTATGGAAAGATTTAAAAACGGACCGTTCGGTTCGGCAACGCTGTGCGCATCAAAGCATGATGCCGAGCTGCTCATCCTGAACGACGAGATCGATGCGCTTCAAGGCGCGGCACGGACCTTCGGTGTAATAGGTGCATTCGCCGGTCTGCAGGCTGAACACATAGCCATGCATGGGGCAGCGCAGCCCGCCTTGCGCAATCTGGCCGCCCTGCAGCGGATAGGCCGCGTGCGGGCAATCATTCTCCAGCAGATAACGCTGGCCTTCATGCTGCAGCAGCAGGTAGTCGGTGCCGTCGATGGTAAAAACCTGGCGATAGCCGTCGCTCAGAACGGCAAGAGGAACGAGTGGATGGAAAGTCATGAAACGAAAATGGCATGGCGGTTGGAAAGTGGGCGAGCGTACTACAAACAGCGGGGAGCAGCGAGTTACCGTTATAGCCGCTATACCGTGGGCCGCTGCATGAAGCGTGGCAGGTCGTCGGTCATCACGTCCCACTCCGCCTGCGATTCCACGAATATGTGCCCTACCGGCCGCCGCCGCAGCGGCGTGTCGAGCGTGCCCAGGCGCACCGCCAGTATCGCCGGCGTGCTTCTTTCGCTGACGATCGGCGAACCGCAGTTGCCGCAGAATTTTCTGACCAGTCCGGTGCCTTCGTTGACGTAGCTTTTCAGCACGTCCGCGCCGCCCGTCAGGTGGAATTGCTCGGGCGCGATCCTGGCGTTGGTAGCAAAGGCGGAGCCGCTCGCTTTCTGGCAGCGCATGCAATGGCAGTAGTAGCCCTCGCCCAGGTCGCCCGTGATTTCGTACGTTACCGCGCCGCAAAGACAGCTGCCCTGATGCGTCATGGTCATGCTCCTGTATGCGAACTCACAAAAAACCGCTCATTTCTGCGCCCGTTCGCCCACTGACCAGACATAGCCGACCAGCAAGGCGCCCACCAGCGTAACCGCCCCCACCAGCAACAGCATTGCTGCGCTGAAGCCGTTGATATAAGTATTGACGCCCACGATGCCAAGCATCGACACCAGGGCACACACGGCAACATTTTTCCATTTCATCATTATTTTCTCCATGGGTTGCATATTCGAATGCTGCCAGGATTCGCGCACCCGCACCACCATCGGCAGCGGTTCCGGCGGGATTTCAGGCAAATTCCAGGCGCAAAACTCAGGTGGCCGGATATTTTTTTGCCTTTTTCGCAATCGCGACTATGTTGAAGACGCAGCGCCAGCCAATTCCCGAAACTGTACCAACGGCCGGCACTGCAACAAGGTCTTGACTCACGGATGAAACACTACAGAAAGGACATTCACTATGATCGAACTCAATCGCAGGCAAACCAGCCTGGTCTCAGGTGCCGGCGTGGACCACTGTACCTACGCCGGAGAAAGCTATGACCCCGGCGCCATCATCGCCATAAACGGCGGCCACTACCTGCAATGCGTCGAGGTGCCCTCGCTTTGGAATCTGCTGGGCATCGAATACTACGGCTGGGCAAATTACCTACCCAACATGGGCTGCTGAAAGGAGAAACGCCATGAACACACTGACTACCGAACAAACCCTGCAGGTGGCCGGAGGCGGCTGCGTTTATGCCTCCCAGGATTATGACGTGGGCGCTGTCATCCAGGTGGGCGCCGACCTGTACCAGATCTGCACGTACGACGCCTGGTCGTCGGCGATCTATTACTGGGACGTATATTCCTTCGGTTGCTGAACCGGCTTTTCATCGACGGAAAACGACAACGACAGGTGACGACAATGACAAGAACAAAATTCCTGCTGCTTTCAGCAGCCTTCCTTTCTTACCCGGTGCTTGCTGCCGATACCGGCAGCGAGAGCATTGGAGAGCGGGAGGCATTCTCGTGCTTCCATGCCGGAAGCGAGTATTCCATCGGCGCCATAATCGCGGTGGACGACATCCTGTATCGCTGCGTTTCCACGTTCGATGAAAACCTGCAACGACAACTGGCTTGGGTAAAGATACGGGAACACGACGTGGATGGCACCGAGGCCTCGATCTATCTGTTCTGAGGTAAGCACAGGCTAGAACGTGGCCTCAGCCATCCTGGGGAGACAGTGGCGTTTCCAGTATTAGTTGATGGAAGGCGAGGTCAAGCCAGCGGCCGAATTTGAAGCTAGCCTTTCCCCAGGTACGCCCGCAGCCGCGGCGGGAAGTTGCGCCGCTGCAACAGCTGCTGCAACTCCCATTGCCGCGCCTGGGGCACGGGCCGCAGATAGACCACCTGATCCCGCTCCAGCACGGCGGTGGCAATGCCGTCTTCGAACAAGATGCGGTTGCCGCCGAGATGCGCCACGCGCCGCTCGGGCAACAATACGCCAAGCAGGTTCAGGGGGTCAGTGGCATTGATGACGTGGCGCGCAGGCTGTGGATTGGGCAATTGCGCCCGCTCGTTGAATTCCTGCTGCTTGCGCCTGAGACGGCCCACGGTATCCGAGAGGGCAAACTGTTCACCACCCACCCCGCTGATGAAACGCCCGCCGCGCAGCTCGCCGCGCAATTCCATGCGCCGCAGATGCCGGAGCAGGTCGCGCCAGGGCGGCGCGCCGCTTTCCTGTTCCAGCACGCTGCGGCTCAGCACGCCCCAGCGCTCGCAATAAATCTGGACCAGACGATCCATTTGTGCAGCGTCGAGTCCGGCGGTGGTAGCCGCCTCTCCCTGCTCCGCAGGCTGCCCGTGCTGCAACAACGACCAGCGGCCGGCGCTTTCCATGTTGTACAGCGGCCGGCGGCGCTCGCGGCGGCCGCGTGCCTTCGATGCACTGGGCGCCAGCAGTGCCCGCAGCCCGGTGAAGCTGTCGCTGGTCACGACGCCGGCGCTTACCAATTCAGCAAGCGCGGTTTCGGCCTGGCTTTCCAGCAAAGCACCATGCCGGCAGATGTCGGCAAAAAAACTGGCGCCACGCTGCTGCAGCACCTGCAACACCTGGCGCGCGGCGGCACTGAAATTTTCCGCCACGGCGCCGTCGGCAAGCGTTTGCCACAAATCGAGATTGCCGCGCTGCACCAGGTTCAGCGGGGTGCTCTTGATCGGTCCGGCCTTGCGGGCTTCGCCGGTATTGTCACGCGGCTGCAGCAGACGCCCCCAGGACACCTGCCCGCTTACGCACAGTTGGTCAAGCCAGCCGGGTTCGTAGTTGGACAGGCGCGCCGGCAGTATGTCGCCTTCCCAGGCCATGGCGGGCGCGGTGTAGCCATCCAGCCGCCGCAGCACGTGACGCAGACTTTCCTGGGAGGAAGCCGTGGGCGCCTCATCCAACGGTCTGATCTCGTGCAGATCGAACAGCATCAGCAGGTACACCTGCAGCGACACCGGCTTGATGCTTTCGCGGTGCGCGTCGATGGTATAGCGGTGGATGCGCTGCAACAGGCGACGTTCGCACCATTCCTTATCGTCCGGCGCGCGGCCGAGCAACGGGCTGTACTGGCCCTGGAAGGCAAACCCCTCGGCTTCGAGACGCAAGAGTGCCGGCATGACTTCCGACTTCGACAAGCCAAGCGGGGCCGCCAGGGTTTGTGCCGTGACCGGCCCAAGGCCTTCCAGCCGACCACGCAGCATTTCCACCAGCGCCTCATCGGCGGCCACTGCCTGGTCCAGTGTTGCCGGCAGGTTCACCGCGGGTTTGCACTGCCAGTTGCCGCTCAACGCGGCAAACCAGGGCCAGCGTTCACTGGCGATCCAGAGCCGGTGCCGGGCGCGCTGTACCTGGGTGGCGCGTCCGGTGCGCACCAGTTCATCGAGAAACAGGGAGTTGTCCGGCTGTTCGTCGTTGCTGTGCATTTCGTCGACCGTCATGAAGCCAAGCAACATGAGCGCTTCGTGCAGTTCCTCGGCATTGCGGATCCAGGGCCAGGCTTCATCCTTGACGCGGGCGATGGCGTTCGGATCCAGCGCGCCGTAGTCCTCGGCCTCGGCAGGGTCCAGCCAGCTGCGGTTGCGGATGGCAAGCGTGCGGCGTTCCTCGAAAGGCGCATCGTCCAGAAAGGCATAGGGCCGCGCCGTGATGATTTCCTGCGCGAAGGGCGAAGGCTCGCGCAGGTCGCGCGCCACCAGCCTCAACCCTCCCGCCTCGATGCGGCCTACCAGGGTTTCCAGGGTATCGATGTCCATGGCTTCGTGCAGGCAGTCGTCGACGGTCTGACGCACCAGCGGATGCGAAGGCACCTGGCGTGGGCCACTGATGTTTTCCTGGCAGGCAAGCTGGTCCGGAAACACCTGGGCCACGAAATCCTCGGCCGCCATGCGCTGGAACTGCGGCGGCACGCGCTTGCCGGCACGGTTGCGCTGGATGGCAAGCGCACGGGTGGCATTCCAGCGCCAGCGCACCTCGAACATTGGCGCATCGAGCAGCGCCTGCACCAGCACGTCGCGCAAG
>DATMFX010000474.1:0-3230 GCA_035555995.1 Hyphomicrobiales bacterium
CACCGCCTCGGTGTAGGTGGTGTCGCCGGAGATCACGATGCGCTTGTCGGCGGTGGTGATGCGATAGCCGAGCGCCGGTTCGATTTCGCCGTGCGCCACCGTGAAGGCTTCCACTTTTATCTGGGCGTTCTCGAACACCACGCCGGGCGTGATTTCATGCGCGTTCGGCAGATAGCCCTGTGGGTCGGTGATGATCTCGGGCGGGGTGCCGGCGCTGCGTAAGCCGGCTTCCACCGTGGCCATGGCGCTGAGCGCGGCCACATAATCGGCCAGGCCGGTGGGGCCGTAGATCTCGAGCCGGGTGGGGCGGCTCCACCAGCGCGAGGTGGCGAAGTTGTCGAGATCGTGGATGTGATCACTGTGCAGATGGGTGAGAAAAACGTAATTCATTTCCTGGGGATTGAGCCCGGGAATCTGGTAGCGCTGCATCGCTTCGATGGCGCGGTGATGCACGCCGCTGCCGGCATCGAACAGGTAGGCGGTGCCGTCCACCACCACGGCGACGCCGGCGCCGGCACGTTGGGCATCGGGCACCGGCGTGCCGGTGCCGAGCAGGATCACCTGGGTCGCGGCCTGGGCGCAAAGCGGTAATAGCGCCAGAAAGCAGCAGGCCAGCAGGGCGCGGATGGAATGTCTGTGCATGGAAGCTCCTTGCAGTGAATGGCGCAGGCGAGCCAGGGCAGCATAGTGAAGCCTTCCCGCGCGCGCAAGCCACCGGCACCGCCGGCGTGGCGGGCCGTGGGGTTTTCCTCTGCGGCCTTCCCGCAGGCAAATGGTCAAGCGCGTTTGGCGGGGACGGCATTTGCCTCTAGAATTTCGGCTCTTGCACGAGACCCGATCATGACGAGCATCGAATCCCTGGAACCCGCACTGAACGACTTCATGGCGCGCGAGCGCCTGCCCTCCACCTATCGCGATACCGTGAACACCTGGTTTCTGCCGCTGGCGCACGACCTGCTGCACAAGGTGGCGCACAGCCGCCAGGCGCCGGTCATTGGCGTATCGGGTTGCCAGGGCAGCGGCAAATCCACATTGGCAGCGCTGTTGGTGCTGCTGCTGCGCGAGCTGATGGGACTGCGCTGCGTCAATCTGTCCATCGACGATTTCTACCTGAGCCGCAATGAGCGCGAAGCGCTTGGCGAGCGCGTGCATCCGCTTCTACGCACGCGCGGGGTGCCCGGCACGCACGACGTGGCGCTGGCGCTCGCTACGCTGCGCGCGCTGCGCGAACCGGGTACGGTGCCCATTCCCCGCTTCGACAAGGGCGTGGACGATCGCCGTGCCATCGCGGACTGGCCCCCGATTGCCGCGCCGGTGGACGTGATCGTGCTGGAAGGCTGGTGCCTGTGCATCGGGCCGCAGGATGATGCGGCGCTGGCGGCGCCGATCAATACGCTCGAGGCCGAGGAAGATACCACCGGCGCCTGGCGCCGCTACGTCAACGCGCAGCTGCGGGGGCCTTACGTGGACTTCTACGCCATGGTGGATTACCTGGTGATGCTCAAGGCGCCGGATTTCGAACAGGTGTATCGATGGCGCCAGCGCCAGGAGGACAAACTGGCGGCCAGCGTGAGCGGCGAGGCGGCAAGCGCCGTGATGAGCCCGGCGGCGCTACGCCGCTTCATCCAGCATTACGAACGCCTGACCCGCCACGGCCTGGCCACGCTACCCGCGCAAGCGGACGTGGTGTTCGAGCTGGGCACGGAGCAAAACATCGTGGCTTGCAGCAAGCGCTGAATAACGCATTCTTCACGGTTTTAAAATTCTGGAACACCTGTATGACCGATCTGCTCGCCACACTGCAGCCTCTGCTGCAAAGCCCGATTCTCCGCGGCGCCGCGATCGGCGAGCGTCACCATGGCGATTGGTCGGTGGAGTTACCGCACGCGCCACTGGCGCTGCTGCGTCCCGCCAGCACGGAGGAAGTGGCGGCAGTGCTGCGTTGCTGTCATGCGGCAGGACAAGCAGTGGTGGTGCAGGGCGGACTCAGCGGCCTGTGCGGGGGCGCCACGCCGCAAACGGGCGAGTTGGCGCTGTCATTGGAACTGCTCAACGGCATCGAGGAAATCGACCGGGCGGCGATGACCATGACGGTCAAGGCCGGCACACCGCTGCAGGTGGTGCAGGAAGCCGCCGCGCAGGCCGGTTTCGTGTTTCCGCTGGATCTCGGTGCGCGCGGCACCTGCCAGATCGGCGGCAACATCAGCACCAACGCCGGCGGCAACCAGGTGCTGCGTTTCGGCATGATGCGCAACCTGGTGCTGGGCTTGGAAGCGGTGCTTGCCGACGGCACGGTGATCAACAGCATGAACAAGATGCTGAAGAACAATGCCGGTTACGACCTCAAACAGTTGTTCATCGGCAGCGAAGGCACGCTTGGCGTGGTCACGCGCGCCGTGCTGCGGTTGTACCCACGTGCCGCCAGCCGTACCAGCGCGCTGATTGCCCTGGCGGATTTTCCAAGCGTGTTGGTGACGCTGCAGCGCCTGTCGGCGGCGTTCGGCGGCGGACTCAGCGCCTTCGAAGTGATGTGGAGCAGCTACTACCACTACATCACCGACACCATCGGCAAGGCGAACTCGCCTTTTCAGCAGTGCTATCCGCTGTACCTGATCGCCGAACTGGAAGGCAGCGATGCGGAACGCGATCGCGCCACGGTCGAGAACGCCTTGGCAGGCCTGCTGGAAGACGGCGTGATCCTCGATGCCGCGCTTGCCGCCTCGGAACGCGAACGGGCCGGTTTCTGGAAGATACGCGACGGCGTGGCGGAACTCGGCAATTACCTGAAAGGCGCCGCCAACTTCGATGTCAGCGTGCCGCTCTCGGTCATGCAAGCCTTTGTGCAGGAAGTGGAACGGAAAATACAAAATGCTTTTCCCCAGGCGGTGCTGCTGGTGTTCGGCCACGTGGCCGACAGCAACCTGCATCTCATCGGCGCCACCGGCAGGCGCGAGGACGTCAAGGCCCTCTATGAAGTGGTCTACGCCACCGTCGGCCGTTTCCAGGGCTCGGTATCCGCCGAACATGGCATCGGCGTGCAGAAGATCGCCTACCTGGCCCAATCGCGCTCGCCCGCCGAGCTGCAACTGATGCGCACGCTCAAGCAGGCGCTCGACCCCAAGGGAATTCTCAATCCCGGCCGGGTGAACGCCTGAAGCTGGCATGATCGTATTCCCCGGGCGAGGACGGTGAATTCCTGCCCCGGGGAATCACGCGACAACCGGGGTCAG
>DATMFX010000475.1:0-9523 GCA_035555995.1 Hyphomicrobiales bacterium
CCCACTCCCCCAGGAGACGCGCGCGACATTGCGCGGTGCCTCAACGCAGTTGGCTGTCCTTGCTACCGCGGCGGTTGTAGCCGGCAAAGGCCGTGGCCTCGCTGTCCAGCGCCGCCTGGCAGGCCACGCACAGGCGCACGCCGGGCACCGCCTTGCGGCGCGCCTCGGGAATCGGGGCCTCGCAGGTTTCGCAATGCGTCAACCCCGGGCCGCGCGCCAGCTGCGCCCGCGCCCGTTTCACCGCGTCTTCCACGCTCGCATCGATCTGATCCTGGACCGCGCTATCACGCGCCCAACCACTTGCCATTGCCATGCCTCCGTCGGGCATACCCGACACTAAAAATATTTGCCATGAAAATCATGGTGATACTAGACAAACCTGAGAAATCCAGGGAAGATTACCCGCACCCACGCCTCCGGGCGCCTCCATCCATAACAACCACAAACACAACAGGTAGGATCCATGCAACCACAGCGACTCGCCGTGCTGACTTTCGCATTGCTGGCCCTGATGCAACCTGTAAGCGCCCAGACGCTCAAGGGCTCGCGCGATTCGATGCAGCGCCAGTACCAGCTTGCCGTCAGCTACGGCTACACCTTCCTCAAAACTCCCGCGGCCGTGAACAACCTTATCGAAAATGGCTATTTGGTCAAGGTCAGCCCCAGCCGTACCGTCGAACTGCACGCCGTCAGCTATCCCTATGCCAGGCCGGAAGTCAAACTGTTCGTCGAACGCCTCAGCGAACAATATTTCAATTCCTGCAAGGAAAAGCTCACCGTTACCAGCCTGACCCGGCCCGTCAACCTGCAACCCGTGAACGCCTCCGAAGCCTCCGTGCATCCCACCGGCATGGCGGTGGACCTGCGCGTGCCGAGCAACAGCAAATGCCGCCAATGGCTGGAAACCACGCTGCTGTCGCTGGAAGGCACCGGTGTGCTCGACGTTACCCGCGAATATTATCCGCCGCACTTCCACGTAGCGGTGTACACCAAGATGTACGGCAACTACGTGGCAAGCCTCGACGCCGGCGAGCTGGTGGCCGGCAACAGCGAATACGTGGTGCAGCGCGGCGACACGCTGTCGAGGATCGCCGATCGCACCGGCGCCTCGCTGCCCGCCCTGCGCAGCGCCAATGCCCTGCGCAGCGACCTGATCCGCGTCGGCCAGAAACTGCAGATTCCCGGCACCACCACGCTGGCACCGGATACGCAGCTGGCCAGCAACACACCCGCGCCGGTACGTGAATCCGAAGCCAGCTCCGAACTGCCGGTGCAGGCCGTGGCCGCCGTGGCCGTGCGCAATGCCGCCGGCACCGAGCGCGGCAATGGCAGCTACGTGGTCAAGCGTGGCGACAGCCTGGCGCGCATCGCCGACCGCACCGGCACCACGGTTGCCGAGCTGCGCCAGAGCAATGGCCTGCGCGGCAGCGTGATCCATCCTGGCCAGACCTTGCGCATTCCGGGACAGATGGCGGTGGAACCGCTGCAGCCGCAGCTGATCGCGGAAGCCGAGGTGCAGGTGGCCACCGGGCCGCTGCCGGAAGAAACGCAGGCGCTCGTCGCCAGCGCCGATGCCGAGGCCGAACTCGTGCAGGCCATCGCCACGGAAACGCTTGCCGCTGCCCAGGATGCCGAATACGTGGTGCGCAAGGGCGATTCGCTTGCCACCATCGCCAGCCGCAACGGCCTGACGGTGGCGACGCTGCGCAAGCTCAACGGCCTGCGCGGCAGCGTGATCTACCCCGGCCAGACCTTGCACCTGCAGGACCAGAGTGCGCCCTCCGCCGCCCTGCTCGCCACCGTGCCGCAGTTGGAGGAATCCATCGACAGCATGGTCATGGCCGTGGGATCCGCACGGCCCGCCGACTACGTGGTGCGCAAGGGTGATTCGCTTGCCACCATCGCCCAGCGCAACCAGCTGAGCGTCGAGGAGCTGCGCCAATTCAACAATCTGCGCGGCAATCTGATCCATCCGGGCCAGACGCTACGCCTCATGGAGGTGGCCGACACCGCGCTGTCCGTGGTGGGCGCAACTGTCTCCACCGGCAGCAGCAATACCGGCCCGGCCGCCCAATACGTGGTGAGCAAAGGCGATACGCTTTCCGTGATCGCCACCAGGACCGGTACCGACATCCTGGCACTGCGCCAGGTCAACGGCCTGCGCAACGACATGATCCAGGTGGGGCAGACGCTCACCATTCCCGCCGGCCAGATCGATGGCAACGCCATGCTCGCCGTGGAACACGAAGTGCGCCGCGGTGAATCGCTGTGGCGCATCGCCAACCGCTACGGCACCACGGTAAGCGACCTGCGCCAGGCCAACGCACTGCGCGACGACAGCCTGACCGTGGGGCAGATACTGCGCGTCAACGTCGCCCTGTCCAACTGACCGATCGATCCAGACAGCCCACGTTTTCATTGGCGAAAACGTGGGCTGTCCACAACTTCCGTCTTACCCCACCTTTATCAACTCCACATTGCCGTTGGCGTCCAGCTCCGCGATCACCCCGCGCGGCTCATCCATGAACACGAGCGCAAGACCGTAGCCGACCAGTGCCGTCAGCGCGATCACCATGAAAAACGCCGCGTAGCCGAAAAACGTCAGCACCAGCAGATACAGCACCGCGCCGACATTGCCGTAGGCACCGGTCATGCCCGCGATCTGGCCGGTCTGGCTGCGCTTGATCAGCGGCACCGTGGCAAACACCGCCCCCGCGCCCGCCTGCACGAAGAAGGAACAGCCCACCACCACCCCCACCGCCAGCCACAGCGACCACTGCGCCGTGATCAGGCTCATCGCGGCATAGCCAAGCGCCACGCCCGCCACCAGCCGCAGCAAGGTGCGCTTGCGGCCATGGCGATCCGACAACCAGCCGCCCATCGGCCGCGCCACCAGGTTCATGAAGGCGAAGCTTGCCGCGATCGCGCCCGCCTGCACCGGCCCGAGGCCAAAGGTGTTGGCAAAGAACAAGGGCAGCACCGACACCACCGCCAGTTCCGAACCGAATGTGGTGAAGTACAACAGGCCCAGTATCGCCACCTGCTTGAAGCGATAACGCTGCAATTCGGGGAGCGGCGCGCGCCGAACGGCGGCGTTGCAGCGCCACACGTGGCGAAAATCCACCACCAGCAGGATGGCCAGGCCCACCAGGATCGCCTGCAGCGCGGCCGCGCCGATGAGGCCGAAGCCCGCCGGCGACAGGCGCCACGCCAGCACGCCCAGGCAGAGATACATCGGCAACTTCATTACCAGCAGCAACAGAAGATCGCCAACGCTGCTCACCTCCATGGCAGAAGCCCGCCGCGGTTTGAAATACGTGGCGCCGCTTGGCGTGTCGCGCACCAGCGTGTGGAACACCAGCGCATAGCCAAGGCTCAACACCCCCGTACACGCCACCGCCCAGCGCCAGCCGTTCTCGCCGCCCACCCACAGCGCCAGCGCCGGCAGGGCAAGTGCCGCTGCCGCGGAACCAAAGTTGCCCCAGCCGCCGTAGATACCCTCGGCAGTGCCGAGCTCATGGTGCCCAAACCATTCCCCCACCAGGCGAATGCCCACCACGAAACCCGCGCCGACGATGCCCATGAAAAAACGCGCCAGCGCCGCCTCGCGCAAACTGTCGGCAAGCGCGAACCAGAAGCACGGCAGAGCGCCAAGCGCCAGCAATAGCGAATAGACGCGGCGCGGCCCGTAGCGGTCGGTGAGCATGCCCACGACCACCCGCGCCGGCACCGCCAGCGCCACGTTGACCATCGCCAGCACCAGGATTTCCTCCTGGCTTACGCCAAGACTGGCGGCAATGGCCTGCAGCAGCGGTGCCGCGTTGAACCACACCACGAAGCTCAGGAAAAACGCCAACCACGCCAGGTGCAACGTGCGCATCCTGCCCCGAAAACTGCCCAACCTGAACTTATCGACACTCATTGGCGTTGCTCATCCTTCAAGGACCACGGAAAAATTAAGGAATAGTCAGTACACATCGCGCAGGTAGCGCTTTTCGCGGGACAAGGTGGCCACGTAGTCCACGGCGCGCTCCGCGCTCATGCCGCCGTGCTGCGCCACCACCTGCTTGAGCGCGGCATCCACGTCCTTGGCCATGCGCTTGGCGTCGCCGCACACGTAGAAATGCCCGCCGCGTTCCAGTTCCGCCCACAGCAGCGCGCCCTGCTCCAGCAGGCAGTGCTGCACGTAGCGCTTTTCGGCCTGGTCGCGCGAAAACGCGGTATCCAGGCGGTGCAGGTAACCGCCCTGGCGCAGCTGTTCCAGTTCCTCGCGGTAATAGAAATCGGTGGCGACGTGCCGCTCGCCGAACAGCAGCCAGTTGCGGCCACGCGCGCCGACTGCCTGGCGTTCCTGCAGAAAGGCGCGAAACGGCGCCACGCCGGTGCCCGGCCCCACCATGATCATCGGCGCCTCCGCATCACGCGGCGGCCGAAAATGCGCGGCTTTCTGCACGAAGATCGGCACCTCGCCCGCGGCAGCTCGATCGGCCAGAAAGGTGGAACAGACACCGCCGCGCGGCTTGCCCTCGCACACGTAGCGCAGCGTCGACACCGTCAACTGCACCTGATCCTCGAGCACCTTGGGACTGGACGAAATCGAATAAAGGCGCGGCTGCAACCGCTTGAAGAGATCCACCCATTGCTGCGCCGATGCCGTCACCGGAAACTCGCGCAACAGATCCACCGGTTGCCGCCCCCACAACCATTGCCGCAGGGCGTCGGCGGCATCGGATTCAAGCAGCGCGCCCAGCTTCTCGCTGCCGCAGCGCGCGTGGACGAAGCGCAGCAGCTCAGGCGTCAGGCGTGCAATCTCCAGGTGCCGGGCAAACGCCTCGGCCACCGGCATCTCGCCCTGCCCCGCCACCGTGACCGGCGCGTCCGGTGCCAGGGCCAGGATGCCGAGCAGTTCCTCGACCAGCGTGGGACATTGCGTGGGCCATATCCCAAGCGCATCGCCAGCCTCGAATGCCAGCGCTTTTCCCTGTAGCGCAAACGCGAGTTGGCGGGTTTCGCGCCGGGTACCCGGCGCGTTGAGCACGCGGTTGAGCAACACGCGCGCGTGCAGCGGCGCGGCGCGTCCGGTGGCGCGGGCTGGCAATCCCGTGGGGGGCGCAGCCGGCAGGGTCGGCATCGCACGCGACTTATCGGTTTCTTGCGCGGCACCCGGCTCGTCCATCTTGCCGGTCTCGCCTGTCTTGCCCGTCTCCTGCGTTGTGTCTGTGACGCTTGGCGCGTCCGCCTCCGGCAAGGCCTGCAGCACGGCATCGAGCCAGATGCCGGCCTGGTCCTCGAAATCCGTTTCGCAGTCGATGCGCGGCGTCAGGCGCTTCGCCCCCAGCGCTTCCAGGCGCGCATCGAGCTTGCGGCCGAAGCCGCAGAACTGTTCGTAGCTGGAGTCGCCCAGGGCCAGCACGGCAAACGCCGTATCGCTCAGGTGCGGCGCGTCCGTGCCCTGCAGCGTTTGCCAGAACGCCGCGGCGTTGTCGGGCGGATCGCCGTCGCCGGTGGTGCTGGTGCACAGCAGCAGGCAGGCGGTGGCAGCCAATGTGGCACCATCACAGCTGTCCATCTCCGCCACGCGCACAGCATGGCCGGCGGCGCGCAACCGTTCGGCGCACAGCCCCGCGCAGCTTTCGCTGTTGCCGGTCTGCGACGCCCATAGAAGCGTGAGGAGGCGCGCAGGTTCGGCGGCTGCCGCTTCGGTGGGTGCCTGCACCGGTCGGCGTGCAAACAGGCCGGCAAGCATGCCGTCGAGCAACAGGCGCTGGTCGGTACGCAGCGGCGCCGCGGCGGGCACCACCGGCACGCTCTCGCCGGCAAGCGGCGGCTGCAGCCGCAGCGTGGCGAAATAGCCTTGCAGATAGCGCTTTTCCTGCTCATTCAGCGGCAATTCCGGCGGCGTATCGCAACCGAGCCAGGCGGCCAACGCGGCAAGACTGGGCTGTGGCGCCATTTGCGCATCGGCGTGCCGGGCCGCTTGAGCCTCGTCATGTGAGGTCGTTGACATAGCTTCATGTTGCGCCGCCAGTCCACCCATGGCCTCGGCCACCAGTGCCAAGGCGGGGGTGGGCGCGCTGTCGGAAGCGGACGCCTGCACGCGTTCCAACGCTACAGCGCAATACTTGAACGCCGGCTGCAGCGACAGCGGATCCACCGCATCATGGGTCACCGCGTTGATCGCCAGCGCCTCGCCAAACTCATCGTTCCAGTGAAACGGCACGAAGCAGGTGCCCGGCAGCACGCGCCGGCTCAGTACCGCGGGCAGCACCGCCCTGCCGCGCCGCGAACGCACCGCCACCTTGTCGCGCACGCGAATGCCGAGCGTGTCGGCATCGTCGGGATGCAGCTCCACGAACGGGCCAGGATTGAGCTTGTTGAGCGTGGGCACCTTGCCGGTCTTGGTCATGCTGTGCCATTGATGCTGCAAGCGGCCGGTGTTGAGCACGAACGGAAAGTCGGGATCGGGCAATTCCGCCGGCGGCAGGTAGGGACGCGGAAAGAAGCGCGCCTTGCCGTCCGCCCGGGGAAAGGCCAGGCGTGGGGTGGTGCCATCATGGGCTTGCAGCAGACGCTGGCTGCCACCGTCGTTCAGGTAGCGGATGGGATGGCGATCGCTGTCGTCATCCGGCGGACAAGGCCATTGCAGCGGCGTGTGCCGCAGCCGTGCATGGCTCGCGCCGCGCAGGTCATAACCGGTGTCGGGATTGTAGGCGCCCTTGATCTCCTCGAAGATTTCCGCGCTGCTGGCGTAACTGAAATCTTGTTCATACCCCATGGCGCAGGCCACGCGCGCGATCAGCTGCCAGTCCGGCAGCGCATCGCCCGGCGGCGCCACCGCCTGCTGCATCAAGGTGAGGTTGCGCTCCGAATTGACCATGACACCCTCGCCTTCCGCCCACAGCGCGCCCGGCAGCAGGATGTCGGCAAAGCGGTTGGTTTCGGTATCGAGAAAAGCATCCTGCACGATCACCAGTTCCGCTGCGCGCAGGGCGGCGCCGACCTTGTCGCGGTTGGCCACCGTGGCCACCGGGTTGGTACAGATGATCCAGCAGGCCTTGATGCTGCCCTGCGCCATGGCTTCGAACATGCCCACCGTGCCCACGCCGGCCGTGCTGCGCAGCGTGCCCGGCGGCAGCTGCCACAAGGTTTCGGTAAAAGCGCGGTCGCTGGCAATGAGCGCGGAACGCTGCCCCGGCAGTCCCGGTCCCATGTAACCCATTTCGCGCCCGCCCATGGCGTTCGGCTGGCCGGTGAGCGAGAACGGACCGGCGCCGGGGCGGCAAATGGCGCCGGTGGCAAGATGCAGATTGCAGAGGGCGTTGGTGTGCCAGGTGCCGTGCACGCTCTGGTTGAGGCCCATGGTCCAGCAGCTCATCCATTCGGGCGCCGCGCCAATCCAGGCGGCCGCCTTGCGGATGTCGGCTTCGCTCAGGCCGGTGATTTCCGCCACGATTTCGGGCGGATAGTCGTCGAGAAAGGCAGGCATGGCGTCCCAACCTTCGGTGAACTGGGCGATGAAGGTCTGATCCAGGCCGCCATTCTTGACCAGAAGGTGCAAAAGGCCATTGAGCAGCGCCAGGTCCGTGCCCGGCCTGATCTGCAGGAAAAGATCGGCCTTGTCCGCGGTGGCGTTGCGGCGTGGGTCCACCACGATCAGTCGGGCACCGGCCTTTACCCGTTCCATCATGCGCAGAAACAGGATGGGATGGCAGTCGGCCATGTTGGCGCCAATGACGAAAAACAGCCGCGCCTGCTCGAAATCCTGGTACGAGCCCGGCGGGCCATCAGCGCCAAGCGACAGCTTATAACCCTGGCCGGCGCTGGCCATGCACAGGCGCGAATTGGATTCGATGTGAGGAGTGCCGATGAAGCCCTTGGCCAGCTTGTTGGCCAGGTACTGCGCTTCCAGCGACATCTGCCCCGACACGTACAGCGCCACCGCCTCGGGGCCATGGCGGTCGATGATGCCGCGCAGCCGGTCGGCGGTTTCCGTGATGGCCTGCTCCAGCGGCACCTGCGCCGGTTCCTGTCGGCGCTCGCGGCGCAGGTAGGCATGTTCGAGCCGCCCCGGCGCTTGCAGCACCTGGGCGGAAGTCAGGCCCTTGGTGCACAGGCGTCCGTAATTGCTCGGATGGGCCTTGTCGCCGCTGACCTTGACCACGCGCCCGTCCGCCACGTCCATGACGATACCGCAGCCGACACCGCAGTAAGGGCACACGCTTTTGACGCTACTGCCGGCTGTCATACGGTGGGCAGGACGCAGTACACGTGGCCGTCGCGCAGCGTCACCGGATACACCGGCACCCGGACGGCGGCGTCTTCCAGGCAGCGGCCATCGCGCAGCGAATAGTGTTGCTTGTACAGCGGCGAGGCCACCACCGGTTCGCCATCGACGTCGCCGACGATGCCGCGCGCCAGCACGTTGGCGCCTCCGAGCGGATCATGATTGCCGATGGCATAGAGCGCGGGGAGTTGCTGCGGCAGCCAGAACAAGGCCACCTGCCGGCCTTCGCACAAGGCGCAGACGCCGCTGTCGGCCACCAGGTCTTCCTCGCGGCACAGCAGCACTTCATCGAGACGGCTGTGCATCATGCGTTCACTGTCAGCGCTCAAGGACTTCATGCGCCGGCCTCCTCCCGGTGCCGCTCATCGCTGCGCGCCGGACGCGGCTGGCCACGCTCGCGCACGAACACCACCTGCGGATCCTCGGCAGCGGCATTGACGAACTGGCGGAAGCGCTTGAGTTTTGCCGGGTCTTCCAGCGTGCGCTTCCATTCGCACTGATAGGTGCCGATCAACCCCCACATCTGCGCCTGCAGCTCGTCGCAGAGCCCCAGTTTGTCGTCGATGATCACCGCGCGCAGGTAGTCGATGCCGCCTTCGAGGTTTTCCAGCCACACCGACGTACGCTGCAGGCGGTCGGCGGTGCGGATGTAGAACATCAGGAAGCAGTCGATGTAGCGAATCAGCGTGGCATCGTCGAGGTCGGTGGCGAACAGATCCGCGTGACGCGGCCGCATGCCACCGTTGCCGCACACGTAGAGGTTCCAGCCCTTTTCCGTGGCGATCACCCCGAAGTCCTTGCTCTGCGCCTCGGCGCATTCACGGGTGCAGCCGGATACCGCGCTTTTCAGCTTGTGCGGGCTGCGCAGGCCCTTGTAGCGGTGTTCCAGGCGGATCGCCATGCCCACGCTGTCCTGCACGCCGTAGCGGCACCAACTGCTGCCGACGCAGGATTTCACGGTGCGCAGCGCCTTGCCGTAGGCGTGGCCGGTTTCGAAGCCGGCGGCCACCAGTTCGCGCCAGATCGCCGGCAGCTGGTTCAGGCGCGCGCCGAAAAGATCGATGCGCTGCCCGCCGGTGATCTTGACGTAAAGGTCGTATTGCTGCGCCACCGCCGCCAGCACCGCCAATTTGTCCGGCGTGATCTCACCGCCGGCGATGCGCGGCACCACGGAATAGGTGCCGTCCTTCTGCATGTTGGCAAGAAAGGTGTCGTTGGTGTCCTGCAGGCCTACGTGCT
>DATMFX010000476.1:0-7080 GCA_035555995.1 Hyphomicrobiales bacterium
AGGCTGCGCGCACCGCGCCGGCCACCCTGGTGTTCGCGCAGACGCCGGGCGGGATCGGTGGAAATGCCGGTGTACAGCAGGCCGGCCGCGGTACGCAGCACGTACACATACCACTGAACCGGTTGTTTGACTTCGCTCATCGTACTTCCGTTTTCCCACCCGTCGCCGCCAGCGGCTGCTGGCATTTTGCCACCGGAATCGGTATAACTAGCCCGCCAAATTTTCAGCCCCCGTGGATTGTTCCACGTTCCCCAGGACCCGTCAGTCAGATGTACAAAATCCAGACTTTCAACCAGATTTCCGATAAAGGATTGAGCCGCTTTCCACGCCAGCAGTACCAGGTGGGCGCCGATCAGCAAACTCCCGATGCCATCCTGGTCCGCAGCCACAAGCTGAGCACCGAGCAGGTGACGCCCGAGCTCAAGGCTGTGGCGCGCGCCGGTGCCGGCGTCAACAACATCCCGGTGGAAGAGTACACCAAGCAGGGCGTGGTGGTGTTCAACACGCCCGGCGCCAACGCCAATGCCGTGAAGGAACTGGTGCTGTGCGGCATGCTGCTCGCCTCGCGCGGCGTGTTGCCGGGCATCGAGTGGGCCAGCCACCTCGATCCCACCACCGACTACGCCACGCTCAACAAGATGATGGAAGCCGAAAAATCGCGCTTCAAGGGCGGCGAACTGGCCGGCAAGACCATCGGCGTGGTGGGCCTTGGCGCCATCGGCGCGCTGGTGGCCGAAATCGCGATTCAGCTCGGCATGAAGGTTCTGGGCTACGATCCCGCCATTTCCGTCGACGCCGCCTGGCGCCTGGCCAATCAGGTGGAAAAACAGGAAAACCTCAATTCGCTGATTTCCCGTTCGGATTTCGTGACCCTGCACCTGCCCGTCACCGAATCCACCAAGAACCTGATCGACCGCAAGATCATCAACTACTTCAAGACCGGCGCCGTGCTGCTCAACTACTCGCGCGACGCCATCGTGGACAACGGCGCCCTGCTGGAAGGGCTCAACAACGGCCGCCTGGCCCGCTACGTGACAGACTTTCCCACGCCGGGCCTGATCGGCCATCCGCACACCATCCTGATGCCGCACATCGGCGCCAGCACGGACGAGGCCGAGGACAACTGCGCCATCATGGCGGTGGACCAACTGCGCAACTTCCTCGAGCACGGCAACATCCGCAACTCGGTCAACTTCCCCAATCTCAGCCTCGAGCGCAGCGAGGCGAGCCGCATCGCCATCGTCAACCAGAACGTCCCGGGCATGCTCGGGCAGATTCTGTCGATCCTGGCGGATCGCGACATCAACGTCATCGACATGCTCAACAAAAGTCGTGGCGACATTGCGTACAACCTGATCGACATCGAAACCGCGCCCACTCCCGAAGTGTTGAACGACATCCGCGGCATCGAGCACGTCATCAAAGTGTGGGCCGTGTAGGCCCGGTACCCGGCGGGCGGTAACGCCCGCCCGGCAACGGCCTGCTCCGCCCGCGTCTGCAAGGCGGCAGGCCTTCCTTCCAATTCTTCAGCAGGTTCCTCTATGACTGATCCCGTATACAACTTCGGCGCCGGCCCGGCGATGCTGCCCGTGCCGGTGATGCAGCAGGTACAACGCGACTTCCTCGATTTCCAGGGCACCGGCATGTCCCTGATCGAAATCAGCCACCGCTCCAAGGAATTCGAAGCGCTGCTCAACCGCTGCGACGCGCTGGTGCGCGAAATCGCCAACTTGCCTTCGAACTACCAGATTCTGTACACCCATGGCGGTGCGCAGATGCAGTTCGCCGCCGTGCCGCTGAACCTGCTCGGCCTGAAAAGCGCGCACAAGGCCGTATATACCGAAACCGGCAACTTCTCGCGCCTGGCCAACAAGGAAGCCAGCCGCTACGGCAACATCGTCATCGCCAGCTCCAGCAAGGACACCCAGTACGATCGCATTCCGCCGTTCACGCGCGCGATGGTGGACGATGACGCGTCCTACGCCTTCATCACCAGCAACAACACCATCTACGGCACCCGCTATCACCAGTATCCGGACATGGGCGACATCCCGCTGGTGGTCGATTCCACCTCGGACATCTTCTCCCGCCCGGTAGACTTCAGCAAAACCGGCCTGGTGTTCGCCGGGCTGCAGAAAAACCTGGGCCCCGCCGGCCTGGCGCTGGTGCTGGTGCGCGACGACCTGATCGGCCACGCGCTCGAGCGCACGCCGTCACTGGTGGACTACAAGGTATATGCCGATTCGCATTCGCTGGCCAACACCAACAACACCTTCGCCATCTACATGATGACGCTGGTATTGGAATGGCTGAAGGAACAGGGCGGCGTGGAAGCAATGGAACAGCGCAACGAAGAAAAGGCGCAGACGCTGTACCAGGCCATCGACGGCATCGATTTCTACCACGGCACCGCGCACCCCGAGCACCGCTCGCGCATGAACATCACCTTCACCCTGCCCTCCGACGAACTGACCGCGCAGTTCCTCAAGGAAGCGCAGGCCAATGGCCTGACCGCGCTCAAGGGCCATCGCGTGGTGGGCGGCGTGCGCGCCTCCATCTACAACGCCATGCCGCTGGCCGGCTGCCAGAAACTGGTGGAGTTCATGAAGGAGTTCGCCCGCACCCAGGGCTGAACAAAGCGGAAACAGCAGCGCACGACGGCGGACTCAGTCCCGCTCCGCTCCCAGCGCGCTGCTGACCACCGGCGCACCGCTGCCCGGTTCGCGCAGGGCCTTGCGGCCTTCCTGATCGAGCCAGCGCACCAGGTCGTGCCACATCAGGGCAATCTGGTCGGCGGGTGGCATGATGCCGGCGGAGGGCAGTTCCAGCGTCACCACCGGAATGCGTTTGTTGAGGCCGGCGTAGTTGCCCAACGAACCGGGGTACACGCCCAACTGATGCAGGTACAACTCGCCGATCCGGTCGGGCGCGGCGGCAGGTCCGTCGAAATCCAGCAGATGGTAAGGGGCGTGCACCGACACGATCACGTCCGGCTGGAACCGTTCGATCTGTGCCACCAACCACTGCACTTCAGGCTCGCTCGCCGCTTCTTTGCCGGGATAGCGTCGCGGGTTGCTGCCGGTGCTTCGCTGCCAGTAGGCCACGGCGCTGGCGTTCCAATCCTGTGAAGGGAAATTGCGGTTCAGATCCACGCCGTTGGCGTTCTGCCGCTTGGCGCGGTTGCCGTCCAGCAGGCCATCGGGATTGACCGCGGGCGCGAACAGCCAGTGGAATTCGCCTTCAAGGCCCTGCGCGGCAAACAGGTCCAGCCATTTGAAGATGATCGAGATGGACGAGTATTCGTCGCCGTGAATGCCGCCCATCAGCAGCACCTTGAAATCCGCCCTGTCGTTCTGCGCTTGCGGCAGCTGTTCCTTGACCACCAGGGGACGGCCATTGACGCTGAACCCGCCGCTGTCCACGAACCCATGCCGATGGCAATCCTGCACCGACACGCTGCCAAGCTTGTTGCCGATCTGTTCGCATAACTGCTGCACCCGCAATTGTTGCTGCGGCGCTTGCGATGCGGCGTGCGGCAGCACCGCAAGTGGCCGCTCTGCATGCGTTGCGACCGGCCCCTCTACCCCGGCATCGCGGGAATCCGGTGTGGCCGCCACCGGAGGCACAACAGGGGTAACGGCTTCATCAGAGGTTGCTTCAACCACAGGCGACGACACCAATGCGACATTATCCTGCGGCGGCGTAGACGTCGAAGTGGACTGGACACCTGCCGCTGCAGCAGCAATCGGGGCAGGCTGCGCTTCAAGCAGTGACGCTTCCGGCGTGGTGACGACCTGCGGAGCCGCGGCCGGCCCGTCGCCATCCGCGGCAAACTGCGCACAGCCAACACCCAGCAGACTCACTGCCAGCCACAGGCCGGAACGGATATGCAACGGCAGGGAACGCACGGCCTCAGCCATCGCCTTCATAGAGAATCTTCCAGCCGTTGGCCTCCTGGCGCCACAACTGTTCCTTCCATCCCTGCCATTGGTAGTTGCTGCTGGAATAATGCTGATAGAAGCGCACGGTGACCACATCGAGCGCATCGGGCGTGGTCAGCATGGAGATGTCCTGCATGTCCACGTCGATGTAACGCTTGGCGTCGTTCACCTGCCGCTTGTAGGCCGACCAGCCGCGCTTGTCGCGGGACAGGTCGCTGAAATCCTCCGAATAGAACGCCAGGTAAGCATCGTTGTTGCGGCTTTGCCAGGCGGTGCGCCAACCTTGCAGGGCGTCCTGCAGACCTTGGCGCCGCTCCTCCTGCTGGTCCTGCGTCAGCCAGTTGATCTGCCGGCGGCTGATCACCAGGTGCGTTTTGCCCGGCTCCACTTCCAACGCCAGCTCCTGCAGGCTGTCGTTGTCCACCACCACGCAACCGTCGCTGTCGTACAACGGCCGCTGCGTCACGCTCTTGGGCAACCCGTGCAGCCAGATGCCATAGCCGGTACGGCCCGCCAACCGGTCGCGCACGTTGGGATAGTCGATGGGATAGGCGCCGAGGCCGTAGAAATCGTCGAGCGTGGCATCTTCCAGGAAA
Organism: Hyphomicrobiales bacterium; assembly: GCA_035555995.1. GTDB lineage: Bacteria > Pseudomonadota > Gammaproteobacteria > Pseudomonadales > Pseudohongiellaceae > CAILUG01. The sequence continues at coordinate 4,538 of DATMFX010000476.1, forward strand.
CTGGTGATGCGATAGACGCCAAGCGGCGTCTTCCGGTCTCCTTCCACCTCTTTGCCCATGCCTTCCTTGCCGATGGAAATGGGAATGCGCTTGCGCAGCACCAATCCCTGGCTGCCGAGATTTTCCAGCACGCTCAGGCGACCGGCTTCCAGTTCCGCCCACAGCAGGTAGCGCGCGCTGGACGGCAACTGCAATACGCCCGCCGGGTAGACGGGCGCCAGGCCCTGCCCCTGCGTGGATTCAGGTTCCGCCTCGTCCTGCCCGGTGGTTCCGAAATAGAAATGCGTGCCCTGGGTGTCGAAATACACCGGAGGACTCGAGCCTGCCTGGGCCGCGACAAAACTGGAGAACAACGACAGACAGAGCGCCAAGGTCGAAGTGATAACGCTGCGCACTTAGTGTCCTGCTGAAGGAGGAATCGAGGCGGCAGAATAAAGGTGCCGCTGGGGCAAATCAAGCCGAGGGGACTGCGCGGCGCTCAGTCGCCGGGGCCGCGCGGCGGGCCGCCGAAGCCCGGCGCCTGCGGCTGGCGCCGGAACTGGTCACGCAGGCGCTGGCGCCCCGGCTCATCGAGGCTCTGAAAATCGCGGAAGCGCTCGCGCAGGGTGCGCTGGCGGTCCGGATCGAGATCGCGGAAGTGCTGGAAGCGGTCACGGATGCGGGCGCGGTCTTCAGGGCTGCGCTGGCGAAAATCCTGGAAACGCCGCATCGCATCGTTCTGCTGCTGCGGCGACATGTTCTGCCAGCGGTCGGCACCGCGCAGCAGGTTCTGCTGCCGTGGCGGCGGCAGCGCGTCCCAGCGGTCCTGCAGCGGCGCCAGCAGGTCGCGCTGTTGCGGGGTAAGCGTTTCCCATTCGACCAGCGACTGCGCCTGCAAGGCAGGCGGCAGCGTCAGCAGACAGCACAGGGTAACGAGCAGTTTGGTTTTCATGATGGCATCACAGCGCCGCATCCGCGGCGCCAGCAGGCAGAGTGGTCGCATGCGACACGGCGCCTTCCAGCACAGGCTGCTCAGCGCAGTGCGCGGCGGCATCTTCGCATTGAACCTGTCCTGTGGTTTGTACTTTTACCGGCTCGGCATCAGTGGTATCCGCCTGCGTCGCCACGGCGGCATTCTCGCCGCCAGCACGGGCGACCACGCCGGCCAGTTCCGTTTCACTCAAGCTGCCCAGGAATTCGAGCACGGGAATCAAGCCCTGCGCCGATTCGCCCTGTTGCCCCACCGGGGTACACAGCCCCAGGCAGATCGCCAGCCACAGTCCCATCGCGTTCATTGTTCATGCTCCTTCAGAGGGTCGAGCCGTTGTCGGCCAGCCACTGATAGAACTCGTAGTTTTCGTAGAAATCCAGATCCTCGGTGAAGGTCAGGATGTCGAGATCCTCCATCGGGGAGGCGCCACCGGCCGGTACCGCGGTGGGCGGCATGATGCTGTCGCTGAGCATGACGCTGAACACCAGCATGCCGGCCGTCACCAGACCGCCGAAAGGCAGCAGCAGGGGCGAACGGCGCCGCGCACCCTGGTGACGTTCCAGCGCGGTATGGCGGATGCGGTTGAGCCGCGACAGGGTATGCCCGTCGAGCGCGGCGCAGCCACGATCCAGGTCCTGCCGCACGCCGCGCACGAAGGCGCTTTCGGCGGCGGTGTCCCGGACGTTGGGCAAGGTATCAGGTTCGCTCATCGGTAATGCTCTCCCAATTTTTCCCTCAAGGTGGCCAGGGCCCTGGAATAGTGGGTTTTCACGCTGCCTTCGGCACAGCCCATGGCCTGGGCGGTCTGCCGTACGTCCAGCCCTTCCCAGGCACGCAGCAGGAATACCTGCTGCTGGCGCCGCGGCAATCGGCGCAGCGCATCCTCCAGCGCGTCCATGCTGCCCTCCAGGGCCAGCAGTTCCTCGGGCGGCTTGCCCGCGGGATCGGCCACCAACTGCAGGGCGTCTTCGGTGTCCTCGTCGTCGGTGTTGCTGCCCAGCCAGCTGCGAAAGCGATTGCGCACCGCGGTGCGTCGGTACCAGTCGTGGATGCGGCTTTGCAATATCCGGAAAAACAGCGGCCCCAGTTCGGCAGGCGGCTTGTCCCCGTACTTTTCGACCAGCTTGAGCATGGCATCCTGCACGATATCGAACGCTTCTTCCTGATTGTTGGTGGCAATACGCGCCATCCGATAAGCCCTGCGTTCCACGCCTGCCAGGAACTTTTCCAGTTCTAATTGTTGTTGCAGAACCTTGGCCTCCCGTTGTCCGTCGGCGTAGTCGTCATCATAGCCAAGCCTATGCTGGGCGTCACCGGGGGCCGGCTGCATACTCGTCAGGGCGCTGCTCATGGAGAATTCCGGTTCTGTCGTCCTCAGGCAGAAACGCACCAGCCATGCCCCGGTTTACGGACGGCCCAGAATTTGCCACACCCGCTCCCGCAGCGCCGGCAGCAGATCCTCTTCGAACCAGGGATTGCTGGTCAGCCAGAACTGGTTGCGGGGCGAGGGATGGACCAGCGGAAAGTAAGCCGGGGCAAAATCGCGCCAGTGCCGCACCCGCTCGGTCAGCGT
>DATMFX010000477.1:0-19780 GCA_035555995.1 Hyphomicrobiales bacterium
AGTTGGTTGATGCTGACGCCGGCTACGCTGGCGTCGGTCAGTACGGACAGAATGGCCGAGCCGGGAGCGGCATCGAACATTCCCACGAGTACCGCGAGAATTTCGTTTCTTGCTTCATTTGTAATCGACGCCATCTTTAGATCTCCTTAAGTATCGTATCGATGCGAGGGTGTTGTACTAATTGGTCCAATTATTCAGGTTGTAGTAGGACAGTTCTGGAAAACCAAAAGTCCTTCGACGGCGTGCATACTACTGACCAGCCTCGCAAGTGCGTGTGATGACAATCACAAGCGCTTGATGAAACCGCGTTTGGTAGTTCAGCCTTCGCTGCATTTACCCCCACCCCACCGGGTTTGCGGGCACATACGCGGCAGCAAGATAACTGCATGACTTTCGATTTGCAAGCATTTGATTCGCCTGTTAGGAACGGGCCGTAAGCATTTGTTTTATTTTGTAAAGAGCTTATTCAGAAACGGTATTGCAGGCCCAGGTCCACGGCGGTGCCGCTGTTCTTGAAGGGGTTGAGATTGCTGTTTTGGTCCTGGTAGCTGAGACCGGAAAAGAGCTGGGTTCTGGCGCTCAGCTGGTACTGGTAGCGCAGCCTGGCCTGGACGCTTTCCACGCTGCGGCTGGCGCCGTATTCGATCAGGTCGCTGTAGCCTTGCTCGTCGTCGAGGCGGGCATAGCTGGCGTTCATATCCAGCCAGCCCATCGGCAGGCGGTATTGCCAGCCCAACTGTACGCGCCAGCCTTCGCGGTCGCCTCCGGGACGGTTGGCGTTCTCGGCGGCATTGAGCAGATAGCCGGCTTCCAGCTGCCATTGCGCACGGCCATCGGGGCTGGTGCATTCCACGCCGCCGCCCAGGCTCAGCTCGATACCGCTGAACAGGCTTTGCCCGTGGTAGCGCTGGAATTGGCCGGCCAGCTCCGTGAGCGGCGTGCAGCGCTGCTGGCCCAGTTTGAGCCGCGAACGCACCTCCGCCACGCTGTACAGCGGGCTGCCACCATAAAGTAGATGGCTGGTGCCGGTGGCGGTTTCCCAGACGAGGCGCTGGAATTCGCGGGTGTAGCCGTAGCGCCAGTCCAGTTGCACGATGTCCGAGTCGGCGTCGGTACTGCTGCGGTTGCGCAGGCTCATCAGGAAATCGTGGCGCCGGTCCACTTCGAGTACCGCGTAGTTGCCCAACAGACGCAGGTTGCCGAAGCCGCCTTCCTTGGGCTGATATTCGGGATCCAGGGTGGCGATTATGGATTCGCCGGAAATAGTAAGCATCAACTCACTATTGGCGGGCGCGCCGTTGAGGTTAGTGTCGAAGCCTGCCGACACCTCCCCGATCAGGCTGCCGCCGCGCCGTTCGCCGTCCCAGGCTTGCCGGCGTTCCTGTAGCAATGGGCGGATGGCGACGGGCAGGTCGGTGCGGGCCAGCAGGGTTTCGCTGAGCTCCAGGGCGGCAAACAATTGGCCGCTGAGGTAGAGGGCCTGCGCGTAGTCGATCTGGGCGGCGCCGTTGTCGGGGTCCAGCAGCAGCGCGCGTTCGAGCGCTTCGAGCGCTTCCGGCAGCTGGCCGGTGTTGAGCTGTGCCGCACCAAGCAACGCGTAGTACTCGCTGCTGAGCAGGCACTGTTCCATGAGATCGGCCAGCGCCTGGCGGGTGGCGGGCCAGTCGGCGTCGCTTTGCGGATAGAAGGGCGCCAGATCCGGGCATTGCGCTTGCGCAGCCGCGGGTTCCGCGGCAAGCGCGAACGCGGCACAGGCAAGGAACAGGGTTGGGCGCAGGAAGGGTTTCAAAAGCAACCGCCGAATTTCATCGCCGGCTATTTAACCAGAGATTGGCAATGGGCAGAACGCATCGGTGGAGTGTCAGTTGACCGGCAATAACCCTTTGACGCATCAGGATGGGCCGGCTATGTCCGCCGCCATGGCTTCAGCGGAAAACGTCCTCGAGGCTTTCTGCAAACAGTACTCGTTCGGCCCAAGCTTCTAGGGCTGCCTGATCCGCTTGGATAAGAAGCTGCTGCAGGGCATCAGGTAAATCGCCAAATTTCAAGGTCAGCAACTGTGCCAGCAAAGCTGCCCGGCCCTCGTTGCGTCCTTTTTCGGCGCCTTGTTGGAGGCCTTCCCTGCGCGCGGAATCCACAAAACTGACTTCATCATGCAGCGCGCGTTCCCGCGCCAGGGCGCGCCAGCGGGTTTCCTCATCGTTGGACAATCGTTCGAGCTGCTGTGAGGCTTTATGAATCGCAGGGTGTTGAATGTCGTTCATGATGCCGTCCTCGCGCCAGTGTTGGAGCCAGAGAATCCAGTCGCGCAACGTTCCCGTCAATTGCTTTTGCTGCCGATCAAGCTTGCGCAGCTCCAGTATGTGCAACTGCAGATGATCGAGAGCCATCGCCAGTTGCGTTTCATCCCGTAGTTTGAAGTGCCAATGGGCCTGGGGTTTCCCTTCGAACAGGTCGAAATCCAGAAGGTTGATGCCAATGACTGGCTTGAGCGTAACGTAGTTGCCCCCCTGCTTCAATTGATCGGCATAGGCGTTCGCCACGTAGTAAAGACTACGCTCGATCCACTCTGCCTGGCGGCGCACCTGCATCTCGATGTTGAACAGGCGACCATCAGCATCTCGTGCCAGCACGTCGAGCACAATGAACTTGCCAGTGATGTCTTCAGGATCGATTCGGGGATTGAGGATTTCAATTATTTCGACCGGCGCTTCGTCGTAGCGCACGGCATTGATGAGGTTCGCCAGCAGATCGGGTGATTCGGCAAATAGTTTTTTGAAGACGAAATCGTTCTTGGGATCAAGTAATCGGGACACAGACAACCTCCTTGTCGGTCGGTACTCGCCGTCCAGTGGCGAAGCGGAACGGAAATGCGGGGGCATCACAGTAATTAAAGCACCGCTTGGAAGGGCTTTCCGTTTTTAAGGTGCTGAACAGAGGGTGGAGATGCGTGATTCCTGCAGAGGAAACGGAGCAAGCCGGCCCGAAGTGCCGTCGCCCCCTGTGACACGCCGAGCCATACGGCTCTATTTAGCCGCGTTTTTCCAGCCCGCCCCGATGCAGCTTGAGCGCAGGTTGGCGGTTGCTGCCGGGGAGCGGCGGGGCGTAGAGGGTGTGGGGGGTGCGTAGGCCGTCGAGCAGGTAGCCGCCCTGGGATTCGAGATATTGATCCTGCAGTTGCTGCGCGGCGCGGGTGCCGATCAATACCGGCTGCGCCAGTTCCGCCGTCATTTCCTGGATGCGCAGCACCACGGTGACGGTTTCGCCGAGCAGGGCGTGGGTGCGGCGCTGGGCGGGGCCGATGGAACCGATCAACACCGGCCCCTGTTCGATACCAATGCCGAGCGCCAGCGGTTCCAGACCGGGCGGCGCCGCGGCGGGCAGCAGGGCCTGGATGTCGCGTTGCAGCTCTTGTGCGGCGGCGAGCGCCTGGTGGGCGGCATTGGCGTCGGCCTGATCCCACAGCGCAATCAGGCCGTCGCCTTTGAATTCATGTATGCGGCCATGATGCGCTTCGATGATGCCGGTGGCTTTGACGAAGAAGAAATGCAGCAGCGTGGCGGCTTCTTCCGGCAGCCGCGCTTCGCCATAGGCGGAGAAATTGCGCAGGTCGGCGCTGAGCAGCGTTACCGATTGGCGCCGCGCCTGGATGTCGGAATTGGGCAGCGAATAGGCGATTTCCTGCGCCACGTCGTGCGGCAGGTAGCTGCTCAGGTTGGACAGCACCCGGTTGCGTTCATGACGCACCCGCGTGAATTCATGCACCACCAGCAAACCGGCCGCCAGCGCGCCGTAGGTGGCGGGGCCGATCCAGCCGAGCCACAGGTTGGTGGCGCGCAGTACCTGAATGTGGATGCCGAGCGCCACCAGCGGCAGCACCAGCGCGCACAGCGCCAGGCTGATCACGCCGAGTTTTTCGCGGCGCTGCGAGGCTGCCGCCAACAGCAGCACGGCAAAAGCCAGACACAGCGCCAACTGCAGAAGCGGCGCCGCCTTGGGCTCGAACGGCACGTTGCCGTCCAGCAGGCTGGTCAGTATGCGTGCCTGCACTTCCACGCCCGGTGCAGCGCCCGCGTAAGGCGTGGGTACGATGTCTACCAGTCCGAAGGCGGTGTGGCCCACCAGCACCCAGGTGTTTTCCAGCAACTCGCGATCCAGCGTGCCGTTGATCACGTCGACCGCGGAAAACGCCTGGAAGCTGTCCGGCGTCTGCCGGTAGGAAACGCGCAGGTTGCCGGCGGCATCCAGCGGCAATTGCAGATCGGGATAGGCATCCAGGCGCAGTGTGGCGGCCGGGCCCATGGCGGCATTGCCATCGAGCCGGGTCGCCAGCCAGTCGGTGGCGCCGGTGGCGGCGATGAAAGCGCTCAATGCAAGCGCGGGATAAGCACGGCCATCCACGCACACGTAAGCCGGAATCTTGCGCACTGCGCCATCGCTGTCGACGCGCAGCGCGATATGGCCCTTGGGCAGGTTGGCGAAAACGGGAGCGTTGCCGATGAAGCCGGCGGTTTGCGGCGCGCCGGCGTTGCAGGCGAGTCCGTCGAGCGGATGGCTCAGCGCGCCGGTGCGGATCGTCTGGCCGTCGGTGAGCACCGGCACCTGGGCAAGCACGCCGTTGTGCGTGGCCAGCGCGGTAGCCAAGGCATCATCGCCGGGCTTGGCTTCAGGCAGCACGATGTCATACAGCTGCAATTGCACGCCATAGCCACCCAGGGCGTCGGCCAGGCGGGTGAGCGTTTCGCGCGGCCAGGGCCAGGGACCCAACTGCTGCAGGCTGGCTTCGTCGATGGCCACGATGTTGACGCGTTGTTCACGCTGCGTATCGGGCGCCAGCGTCCAACCCCAGGCGCCGAGCTGTTCCTCGAACACGCGCAGCGGCTGACGCAAGGTGGCGGTGAGCGCCACGGCCACCAGCGCGGCAAGCGCCAGCAATAGCAGGCGCGCCTGCCAGGGCCGCAGGCTGAACACCAGGGGCAGCGGGCCCGTGGTGACATGTCCGCGCAAGCGTTTCATCAGGGGCGGCGCCCCCAGTTGGTAAGGCCCTCGATCAGGCCGTTTTCCAGGGTTTTCTCGAAGAAATACGCGGCTTCGCTGCCGTCCAGGGTGGTGGCGCCGGCCATTTTCTGTCCGACCTTGTCCGTGGGGTGAAAGTAGCCGCCGTTATATAGCCGCCCGGCTTCGCTGAAGTTGACCGCACCGGTGGCGTCGTGACGCAGGTTCAAGGAGGTGCTGAAGCGGCCACCATCGAAATCGATGGCAAGCGCGCCACCCTGTACGCTCATCAGGCTGGAAACCCCACCGCTCACGTAAAAGGCTTGGGCTTGCTGCAGATCGAAGTTCACCACACCAAGACCGGGTTTAACCACGGTGGGGCCATTCTCGACGCGGTAAAGCACATAATGGTTGTTGCCCACCGTGACCTCGCGTTTCGCCGCGGAACCCGACGTGATGGCGCTGCTGGTTTCGGCAACATCCTTGCTCACCGACAGCAGATCGCGCGAGCCGAGATCTTCCGCCCAGGCCCAGCGGCCCCATACCAGTTGCTTGCTGACCGTGCTGGCCGCGGTAACCGCCAAGGGGGGGGTGTAATCACGCTCGGCCGGCGGTATGGGCCTGTCGCTCGCCTTGGCCAGCGTGTGGCGCACCACGCGGGTCGATACCGACTCGGTATACAGATCGTTGCCGCTGTCTTCCTGCGGCTCGCTGGCACGTTGCTGTTGCTGCTCCTGTTCCTGAACTTCGGCCACCGAGCCGGCCAGCAGGGTTTCAGCCACGCCGTTGCCGTTTTCCGGTATCAGGACGGGCTCGGTGGAATCGGCGGCCACCATGGCCATCAGACGGTCGTTGCCGCTGAGTTCCAGGCCGCTGTCGGAGCAAGGGCCAAAGGCATCGGCGAGACAGGTGGACGAGAACGGCGCCATGACGATGGTGCCCTGGTTGACCAAGGCGCGGGATTCACGGCCATTGGCCTGCACCACGAAATCGGTGCCGCGCACGCCGATGGCGGCCACGGGCGTGTTCAGGCGGAAATTCTGGCGGGCGGATTCGGCGGCCTCGCCGGAAATGGCGCGGGTGACGCCTTCGAGCAGCTTGAACTTGACCACGGAAGCGGCCGGATCCTCCGGACGATAGTCGTAGCGCTGCACCTGCAGTTCACTGAAGGGACGCACGCTGACCATGGCCTGATCCACGAAACGGATGTGCACGTGCGCATTGCTTCGCGTCTGGATGCGGTCGCCCACCTTGACGGTGCTGCCCACGGCGATCGGCTCGCGGGATTCGTCGGCATGCACCAGGTAAGCCTTGCCGATGACCAGATTGATCTGCCCGACATCGGCCGGGTCGGCGGGCTGCACAACAGCCGCCTGCACGCTCAACGATGCGGCCAGACACAGCCCGGTCAGCGGGCCGCGCAGCAGTGAGTGGATCGCGGTTTTCAGCATGACGATGCCCGAAAGGTGAAAGTGTCCCAGGCCCAAGCGAACACACGCAGCGCCACCGGCAACCTGCCGGGACGGGGCTCTTGCGACAACGGATTATGGATGGGCACTGTACCGTAAAGCGATTTTATTGCGAGTGATTGCCGTCACATCACCAGCGTTGCTGGTTTGCCTATCCAGATCAAGCACTTATAATCGCCCGGCCTGCCTTCACGCCTTGCGTCCGGACCACCCCTTCATGGTAGTCACCCCCGAGCTGCTCAGCGTCTTTCCGCTTCTCCGGCCTTTGGGCCCCGAGAATCTCGCGGAATTGGCGCAATTGGCCACGGCCACCAAGCATGCGCGGCGTTCGGTGGTGCTCAACGCCGGCGAAGAGGCATGCCAATTGTGCTTTCTGTTCGAGGGACGCCTGCAAGCCGTGGATTTTACCGTCGATGGCCGCGAAGTGGGGCTTTACTTCGTGGATCCTGGCGATTTTTGCGGCGAACTGGCATTGTTCGACTACGGCCCGCAGCCCGAATACCTCATTGCCCTGGCGCCCTCGCTGGTGGTGTCGGTGCCGCTGGAGGAATTCCGTCTGCGCCTGATGGGCCACCCCGACACCATCACCGCGCTTGGCCGCCGCCTGGCAAGCCGCCTGCGCCAGATGAGCCACCAGCGCGCCCTGTTGGGCATGCCCAACATTACACAGCGCGTGTGCTGCCAGCTGTGGGAACTGCTCAACGCCGACGATCGGCTGCGCACCCAGGCCAGCATCCGCAATCCGCCCACGCACATGGAAATTGCGATCATGCTGAACCTGTCGCGCGAAACCGTCACCCGCGTGTTCCAGGTGCTGCAGGGCCAATCGATCATCCGCCGCGCCGGCACGCACGAATTGCTGGTGCCCGACGTGCCCCGTTTGAGGGCATTGGTGGAAGGAGGCGCAGAACTTTGATCCAGTGCCCATTCCCAACTATGAGGCAGTGGAGAAGCAACGTTACAATTGCGCCGGGTTGCAAACATTGAATTATCCGGATTCGGCCCAAACTTGGGCCCATCGCGAATTCCAGACTACCGGGCGGCCGCTCCCATCGCGTGCCCCTGCTCATGCCGGCACGATCAGCAATCGTCAGCACACCATGCACTCACATACGAGTACCACTGACTCATGAATCCCAAATCCAATTCCCAAGGCAGGAACGAGCTTCTCAAAGCGCTCGAAGGCGTGAAGAAACACTTCATCTACGCCGGCGTATTCAGCGCCGCTACCAATGTTCTGCATCTGGTGCCCATTCTTTACATGTTGCAGGTATACGACCGCGTGATGGCAAGCGGCAGCCTTTCCACCCTCGGCGCGCTGTCCGTGCTGATGGTGGCGCTGCTCATGGCCATGGGCGCCTTCGAGTGGGTGCGTTCCTACGTGCTCATCGCCACCAGCAACAAGATCGACATCACCCTGCGCGAACGGATTTTCAACAGCTCGTTCCAATTAGCCCTGGTGACCGCCGCCGGCAGGAACAACGCGCAGCCGATGCAGGACCTGGCGGGGTTGCGGCAGTTTTTGACCGGTAGTGGCATCTTCGCCATTTTCGATGCGCCCTGGTTCTTCATCTACGTGCTGGTGATGTTCGGGTTCCACGTCTACTTCGGCTTCGTCGCCCTGACGGCGGTGGCGATCATGCTGAGCTTTGCCTACCTTTCCGAAAAGGCCACCGGCCCCAAACTGCGCGAAGCCGGCAACGAAGCCAACGAGGCCAACGCCCAGTTGATCAGCAGCCTGCGCAACGCCGAGGTGATCACCGCGCTCGGCATGACGAACACCATCCGCAACCGGCTGCTGCTGCAGAACAACAAGGCGCTGGTGCTGCAGGCCAACGCCAGCAAGTACGCCGGCATGCTCACCTCGATCTCGCGCACGTTCCGCCTGTGTATCCAGTCGCTCACCCTCGGCCTCGGCGCCTACCTGGCGATACAGAACGAAATCTCCAGCGGCATGGTGATCGCCGGCTCGCTGCTGCTGGGCAAGGCGCTCGGCCCGATCGACATGCTGGTGGCCAACTGGCGCAACTTCCGCACTGCCCGCGACCAGTTCGACCGCCTGAGCAAGCTGCTGGAACAGATTCCGCCCGAAGCCCCGCATACCAAGCTGCCCGCCCCGCGCGGCCAGCTGACGCTGGAAAACGTCTACGTGACCCCGCCCGGTGCCAAGAACCCGGTGCTGCGCGCCATCAACCTCAGTCTGGAAGCGGGCGACGCGCTTGGCGTGATCGGCCCGAGCGCCTCGGGCAAATCGACGCTTGCGCGCGCGATCCTGGGCATCTGGCCCGTACTCGGGGGCAAGGTGCGCCTGGACGGCGCCGACATCCAGATGTGGGACCGTTCCGACCTCGGCCCCTACATGGGCTACCTACCGCAGGACATCGAACTGTTCGATGGCACCATTTCCGAAAACATCTGCCGCTTCGGCGAACTCGATTCCGAACGCATCGTGGCCGCGGCGCAGATGGCCGGCGTGCATGAACTGATCCTGCGCCAGCCCGAAGGCTACGACACCCACATCGGCGGCACCGGCGGCGTGCTGTCGGGCGGCCAGCGCCAGCGCATCGGCCTGGCGCGCGCCATCTACGGCGATCCCACGCTGCTGGTGCTCGACGAACCCAACTCCAACCTGGACGACCAGGGCGAACGTGAACTGGTGGCGGCGCTGCAGCGCATCAAGGCGAAAGGCTGCACCGTCATCATCATCAGCCATCGCATGATGGTATTGAGCGTGGTCGACAAGCTGCTGCTGCTCAAGGAAGGCGCGGTAGCCGGCTTCGGCCAGCGCGACCAGGTGCTGGCCGCACTGGCCAGCCCCGACGCACGCAAAAGCGCCAATGGCTGAAGCAATAGACAGAAGGGCGGCGCCAGGCGTACCGCCCACCACCCCGGAGACGAACAGACATGGCTAATTCCAACGCAGTGGTGCCGAGCAAGGGGGCTCTGGGCAGGATGCTGGATCGCATCGGCTCCACCGACATCGGTCCCATCTACAAAGATCCAAGCAAGCTGCCGGTGGAAACCGAGATCGACAAACCACGCCGCATCGGCCTGACCATCGCCTTCCTGGTGTTCGGCGTATTCGGCCTGTGGGCCACTTTCGTGCCGATCGAAGGCGCGGCGCACGCCTCGGGCACGATCACGGTCAAATCCTACAAGAAGCTGGTGCAGCATCTGGAAGGCGGCATCGTCAAGGACATCCTGGTGCGCGACGGCGACCACGTGACCGAAGGCCAGACCTTGCTCGTCATGGACAGCACGCAGCCGCTGGCGCAGCTGGAAATCGCCAACACGCAGTTGGTGTCGCTCAGCGCGCTGGAAGCCCGCCTGATCGCCGAGCGCGACGGCCTCGGCACCGTGCAGTATCCCGATTTTCTGCTCACGGGCAACGCCAATGCGCAAGCCGAAGTGGCCGGCCAGACCCAGGTGTTCACAGCGCGCAAGAACGCCCGCGAAGGCGAAATCGCCGTGCTGGAACAGCGTATCGAGCAGTTGCAGTCGCAGCTGGTGGGCCTGCGCGCCCTGCATGCGAGCAAGAGCCAGCTGTCCGCATCGTTCAAGGACGAGCTCGGCGACATCGAGACGTTGCTGAAGCAGGGCTTCGCCGACAAGCAGCGCCTGCGCGAGATCGAACGCAACTATGAACAGATGATGGGCGAGGCCGCGCAGCTGCAGGCCAACATCGCCTCATCCGAAATCCAGATCGGCGAAACCCAGTTGCAGATCATCCAGACCAACAACCAGTTCCAGACCGAGGTGGCCAACCAGCTGGCGCAAACCCAGACCGAGCTCAAGGACACCCGCGAACGCATCACCGCCCTGTCCGACATCGTCAGCCGCACCGCCGTGAAGGCACCGGCCTCGGGCGTCATCAACGGCATGCAGGTGCATACCATCGGCGGCGTGATCTCGGGCGGCACGCCGATCGCCGAGATCGTGCCGCAGTTGGAGGCTCTGGTGGTGGACGCCAAGGTAAGCCCCGCCGACATCGACCGCGTTACCGTGGGCCAGGAGGCGACGATCCGCTTTTCCAGCTTCTCCCTGGCGCCCATTCCCACCATCAGGGGCAACGTGATCAACGTGTCGGCCGACGCCATCCAGGACCAGAATACGCCGCAAGGGCCCTACTACCTGACGCGCCTGGAACTGACGCCGGAATCGCTGGCCTCGCTCAAGGAACTGCAACTGGTGCCCGGCATGCCCGTCGAGGTGCTCATCAACTCCGGCGCCCGCACCTTCCTGCAATACGTAATGAAGCCGTTCACCAACGTGGCCGTACGCAGCCTGAGGGAAGACTGATGCCAGAGGGGAATTCGATGAAGCTACGCCTGCTTTCCATGACGCTTGGCGCCCTGCTCGCCACGGGTGCCGTTCTGCCGCCGGCGGCAAGCGCGGCCGACACCGGCAGCAACAGCGCGCTGCTGGTCGCCACCGGCACCACGCTGGAAGATTTCTTTGCCGCCATCATCAACAACAGTCCCGAACTGCGCATTGCGCGCGAACGCTGGAACATCGGCACCGCGCGCAAGGACCAAAGCACCGGGCAGTTGTTGCCGCAGGTCAACGCCAACGCCAACTATTCGGACAACGAACGCACTACCACTGGAGAGCCGCGCACCTCCTACACCGGTGAGCGCTATGGCGTGGGCGTGAGCCAGGTGCTGTTCAACTGGCAGGCCTTCCAGGCGCGCAAGCAGGCCAGCCTGCTGGAAAACCAGAGCGAAGCCCAGTACTTCGCCACGTTGTCCCTGCTGCTGGCCGACGTGGCCGACCAATACCTGCAGGTGCTGCAGGCCGAAGACGCGCTGCGCTCGGTGAATTCAGAGCTCGAGGCCATGAACAACCAGGTGAACCAGATCCAGAGCCTGTACGATCTGCAGCTGGCGCGCATCACCGATCTGTACGAGGCCCAGGCCCGCCTGGCGGCGATTCAGGCCGACAAGGTCACGCTGGAAAGCGAAGTGACGATACGCCGCGAATCGCTGCGCGCCGCGAGCGGCATCGACGTGGGCGCCCTGCGCCGCCTGCCCGACACCATCGAAATTCCGCCGCTCGATGGCGCGCTCGAGGAATGGCTGGCGCGCGCGCGCGACAACAACAAGGAACTGGAGGCCAGCGAGTACGCGCTGCAAGCCGCTGAAAAACAGGTATCCGCCGTGCGCGGCGTGCAATTGCCGCGAGTGTCGCTCGTCTATCAGTACCAAAGCTCGGACGTGGGCTACGACAACACGCACCAAAACAAGACCGACACCAACTACGTGGGCGTGGACTTCTCCGTGCCGCTCTTCACCGGCGGCAGCAACCGCGCCCGCGTGCGCGAGGCCTACAGCATGCGTAACATCGCCGAGAGCGAGCTGCAGCGGGCGCGCATGGATCTCTTGAACAACACCCGCATCGCGTTCTTCCAGGTACGCTCGGGCGAATCGCGCATCCGTGCCGCGCAGGTGCTTGCCGATTCCACCTCCACCTCCCACGAAGCGATGCAGCGTGGTTTCGAACTTGGCACCGTGACCACGGTGGACGTGCTCAATGCCCTGCGCGACGAGTTCCGCGCCGAGCGCGACCTGCAGCAGGCGCGCTACGACCACATTCGCGCACAGTTGCCGCTGCGCCGTGAAGCCGGCTCACTGAGCGGTGATGACCTGATGGAAATCAGCGCCATGATGGATGCTCCCTCGCGCTGAGGATGAGCGCGCCCTCGCTGAGAAAACTCAGCCCTGCCAGCGCGCCGGGTTCACCTGGTAGTACTGGCGCAGTTCGCGGTACAGCGCCGGGTGGGCATGCTTCAGGTCTTCCGGCAGTTCGAAGAAGGTTTCCGTGAGCACGGCAAAGAACTCCGCCGGCGCGCTGGCGGCGTAAGCGTCGAGAAACGTTTCCTCGCCATCCGCCACGGCGCGTTCCAGCGCCGCGAACTCCTGGCTCATCACCGCGTGCCAGCGCTGCGGGTCATTGTGCTGTAAAGGCGGGGAGCCGTTTTCACTGCCATCGGCGCCGTCGAGCTGATGCGCGAATTCGTGCAGCACCACGTTTTCGCCGTCGTCGGGATTTTCCAGATCGTATTCGATGTCTTCCCAGGACAGGATCACCTTGCCGTCCTGCCAGGATTCGCCAAGCAGTTCCTTATGCACTTCGCTCACGGTGCCGTCCTCGTTCCATTCCTCGCCTGCGCGGGTGAACATGGCCGGGTACAGCAATACATGCCGCAGGCGCGGATACACCTCGCCTTCGCGGTTGAGCAAGAGCAGGCAGGCCTGCGCCGCCACGATCACGCGCATTGCCTCGGTTACCTGCAAACCGGCGCAGCCATGAAACTGCTTGCCGGCCAGGAACAGCCGCATGCGGTCGAGCAACTGGCGCCGCTCCTGCGGCTGCAACCGGCGTAGCCGCGGCAGGCGCGCATCCATCAGCGCCAGCCAATCGGCGGGGAAGGGTTGTGCCAACAGATGCCGCCGGCGCCAGCGCGGATAAACGAACAGCGCCGCGCCGGAGCCGATCACGATCAATAGCAGTATCAGCAATCCCATGGCGGGCTCCACACAAATTCCAAGTCACGCGCCCCATGCCGCGCTTCGGCAGCGGTAGGTATCCCGGCAGGAACTCTGCGCCGTTTACAGAAAATCCGTGTCGCCCGGCAGCAGCCACCACAGCTCCTCGAGCGTCTGCGGCGCCGGGCCCGGTGTCCAGATGTTGGCGGGCGTGACGATCGGCAGTTCACTCACCGCCGCCTGTTCATGGGGAAACCAGGACACGAAAGCGCGGCTGCACCAGGTGGCTACGGTAGCAACGCCCACCGCGTTGGCTTCCGCTGCCACCAACCCTACCAGCGCGGCGATATGACGTTTCGGCGCGATCACATCGAGCAGCAGCCAGCGCGAGGCTTCACGCTTGAATACCGCCAGGCCAAGCGGCCGGCCATCCAGGCGCCGGCGCAGCAAACGTAGATCGTACTGGCGTTCGGGATGTTCCAGATAGCGCCAGCGCAGCCAGGCGTAATCCTTGATTACCGCGCAGGCCTGCGTGAGATCCTGCCGCATGGCGTTCCACAGCGTATCGAGCGCCTTGCCGTGGTGCGCCACGTTGTCGAGGCTGAGCGTGTCGACACGCCAATACCAGGGCAGCGCACGTGCCACCGTGGCGCTGGGCCAGCTCAGTTCGAGCATGCGACCCACCGGGGCATACAGGCCCAGGTGCGCGGCCAGGCGCATGTGGCGATCGCTTGGAAACCCGTAGCCAAGCCGCCACGGCTGCTCATTACCGATGAACTGTTCCAGAAAGCGGCTGCCCGCGAGGAAGAACGGGCTGCTGCCGCGCACGCCCTGGCGCGCAGTGGCCTTCACCATGACGTCCACGATCTGCATGGCGCTGCTTTCCTCGCCGCGCAGCAGCACGGCGCTGCCCACGCCACCATAGTGCGCCACCAGTTCGCCGTCGCGCAGCACCACCACCGCGCCGCTTTTGCCGGGACGATATTTCCAGGCGTGGAAGGTGGCGCTCATGGGCTCCTTGAACACTTCGGTGAACAGGCTGCTCATGGCCGCGTAATCGCGCGGGCGGTACAGGCGGATTTCCATTCCCGGTGGCGTGGAGGGCGGCGGCATCAGGTTTTTCTCCTGCACCTCAGGCCTCCCACTGGTGCGGCAGGCTGACGATGCCGCGCGCCAGTCCACGCTGTTCCACGTTGAGTTCGGCGGCCTGCACCACCGCTTCGTAGATGTGCAGGCCTTCCTCGCACATCAGGTAGACGTCGATGTTGTAGTTGCCCTTGAGCAGCGGAAACGCGGGGAAGCACGCGCGTATGCGGCCCTGCCCGTTGGCGTCCGTCTCGATGATGATGGCATCGTTGACGGTGCCGACGCTGGCAAGCGCGCGGCCGTCGCCGCCGGTGAAGACGATGGCCACGCTTGGCATCGGCAGCCCCTGCCCGGGATGGAACGCCACGTCCACCTCCACTTCACTGACACCGCTTTGCACCCGGTGGGCGCGTGCCTCATGCCCGTCCACGCGGGTGTGGATGGCGGTGATGCGCGGCAATTGCGTCTGCACCGGTTCCGCAGCGCCGCGCACGACGGCTTCGCTGCCTTCCAGTTCGTGCAGCGGCGACTGCATGCGCAGGTATTCGCCGTATTCCGTCACGATCTGGGCGGGTGCGCCGGCGGCGCGGATGCGGCCGTCGTCGAGCCACAGCACGTGATCGCACAAGGCCTCCACCTGATACAGCGAATGCGAACAGAAGAAGATGGTCTTGCCGGCTTTCTTGAACGCCATGATGCGGTCGAAGGAACGGCGCGAGAAGGCGCCGTCGCCCACCGACAGCGCCTCGTCGATGATGAGGATGTCAGGATCGATGTGCGTGGCGATGGAAAAGGCGAGCCGCACGAACATGCCGCTGGAATAGGTTTTCACCGGCCGGTCGATGAACTCGCGGATACCGGAAAATTCCACGATGTCTTCATACACCGCGTCGGTCTGCGCTGTGCTCAGCCCCTGTATCGCGCAGTTCAGGTACACGTTGTCGTGCCCGCTCATTTCCGGGTGAAAGCTGGAGCCCAATTCCAGCAGCGCGGCCACGCGGCCATCGATGCGGATGCTGCCTTCGGAAGGCTGCATGGTGCCGGCCAGCAATTTGAGCAGCGTGCTCTTGCCGGCGCCGTTCTTGCCCACCAACCCAACCACCTGGCCCCGGCGCACTTCCAGGTCGATGTCGCGCAGCGCGTAATGTTTGTGATGGCGCGGCTTGCCGGTGATGATCTCGCGCACGCGGTCGAAATCGTGCGTGTAAAGCTTGTAGTACTTGCCGAGCGCGCGCGCGCTGATCAGCGAATCGCTCATCACAGCACCTCCCGCACGTGCGGCAGGCTGCGCCGGAACAGCAGCCAGGCGGGACCAAGCAACAACAGCCACAAGCCCACCAACCGCGCCAGGGCATGCCAGGCGATCGGCACCCCCTGCACCCACTGGCCGATCACGGCCACCAGATCGCTGAAGGGATTGATCCACAGCCATTGGCGCACGGGCGGCGGCATCATGTCGGGGAAATACAGAATCGGGGTGCAGTAAAGCAGCAGCATCATGATGAAGGGCAGCGCCTGGGCGAAATCACGCAGGAACAGGCCAAGCACCGAGGCGATCAGGATCAGCGGCATCAGCCACACCAGCACCAGCGGCACCACCACCACCGCCTTGAACGCCGCAAACACACCGAACAATGCTCCCATGGTCAGCGTGAACACCACGGTGTAGATCATGCCGGGAATGCACATCAGCACGATGGGCAGTATTTCGATCGGGAAGGGCGTGCGCCGGTACACGGCGGAAAACTCACGAAACATGGACGCGCTGCGCACCAGTACTTCGGTCAGGCACAACCAGGGCAGCATGCCGATCAAGAGATGCGCCAGGAAGGACGGCCCGCGGTTGAGCCGCATGCCGTACACGATGTCGAACAGGAACCAGAAGCCCGCCACCTGCAGCGTGGGCTGCACCAATGGCCATAACAGGCCCAGCAGCGTGCCGGAGGTGCGGTCCGCCACTTCGCGGCGCAGCAGCATGCGCATCAGGCTGATGTGGCGCCAGCAGAGCACGAAGGGAGTGAAAAGCCCGCCAAAGACCTGGCGGCAATATCCAGCGATGAAGTTCAAGCGTTTACTCGTCAGGGGTAGTGGCCAGGCGGATCGGGATGCGCTGGTAGGGGTTGATTTTAAACACCTGCGGCCGTTGCGTCGCGGCCGGCACGTACACGATTTCGCCAAGTGCGGTGGTAGCGGCGTCGATCAGCTGTTCGCCGTCGTCGGTTTCCACCCATTTTTCCGTTTTGGGGTAAACCAGGATGGTGTAGTAGAAACTGGTGCGCAACAGCCCCAGCCAGCCACGCAGCACCGCCATGTTTTCCGCCGGCACCAGCTGCGCCAGGTCGCCGGTGCCGCGTATTTCGTTGTCGCGGCGAAAGGCGACGATCTTTGCTATCAATTCGTCGTCGAGCCCGGGCAACAGCTGCATGGCCTCCACCGTGGCCAGGTTGAGGTTGATCTGGGCATCGTCGTCGCCGTACAGGGTAAAGGCCGCATCCAGATCGACGTCGCCGAACAGTTCGTCGAAGCCCTTGATCAGCAGGATTTCCTCCACCGTTTCCAACCTCGCATTGCGCGCCCGGTAGGGCGGATCCAGCGACAGGTAATAGTCGTCCTCGGCGCCGTCGGGGGCGGGATTGTTGTTGAGATCGGTCCAATCGTTCCAGGCCGACATCAAGGCGCTCAGGCGCTCGGGCGTGGCGGCCTCGCCCAGCTTCTTGGCCAACAGTTCGCGCAGGCGCGGCGGGTTCAATTCGTTCAGGTTGATCTTGCCCCGGTGATCGTAGATGCGCACCACCACGTCCGGGTCCTGCGGGTAATTGAGCGTCAAGGGTTCGCCGTTGAAGCGGAATCCCGGAATCTTGCCGATCTCTCTGCGCTCCTGCGCCTCCACGCCTGGCGCCATGCGCTCCAGCACCAACTCCATTTCCGCCTGGTTCATGGCCGAGCTCAGCGCCGCCCACTGCCGCAGGTCGTCCTGATGCAGCATCGCGGTTTGCGCGTCCAGGCGCACCTGGCTGGCGATCACCGCCACCAGGATGGTGAGCAGCGTGATCGTCCACAGCGTAAGCACGATGACCGAGCCGCGCTGCGCAGCCCGGCCGCCACGCGGTACGCTGTGTCTGCTGTCAGCCATTACGGCCACTCCATGGATTCCGCGACTGTGCGCGGAATGACGGCGGGGATATTTCATCGCGTTCATCGGCGGCGCAACCCCGCTACCGCCGTCACCGGTTCGATTTGCGGATTCAGGCGGCTCTTGATCGGCGCGACGATTTCCAGCGGTTGCCCTTCCGCGTCATCCAGCGGCCGCAACACTACTTCCACCGCGATCGGCAGGCTGCGGCTTTGTTCGCCGTCCCAGCTCGATTGCCAGACCTTTTCCTCGGGATTGAGCTGCAACAGGTAGCGGAATTCGGCCTGGTAGCCGGGCAGGAGCGGCTGCGGATCGAGGCTGTCGAAACGGACGTCGGGGTCATCGCCAAAGGCGGGGGTGAGCGCCAGCATCAGGCCATCGCGCGGCGAGGAAACCAGCCGCCAGGCGGTAAGCCCGGCCTGGCGCTGCGGCGACACGGCTGAGACGAAACGCAGTTCATCCTGTTCGCCATGAAAATAGAGCTGCCGCGTCAGCCGCTCGGGGTGCACGTAGCTGTGGGGAAACGCGGCCATCAGCGCGCGCTCCAACTGCAGCAGCGCCAGCGCCTGGTCGAGCTGGTCGTCGAGCGTGGCGGTGTCGCGGTGCCAGTCGCCGATCACGGTGTAGGTGCCAGCGCTGAGCACGCCAAGCAGCAGGGCGGTAAGCGCCAATGACAACAGCAGTTCCAGCAGCGTGAAGCCCCGTTGGCGCCGCGGGTTGGCCGGGGGGGAACGCAACGGAATAAAGCCCTGTTGGCGCGACGGCGGGCTGGCCGGGGTCAAACGCAGCAGGGTAGAACCGCCTCGATGGCACAGGTTGGGAGTGCGGCGTTTCATTCCGGCAGATCCAGTTCCACCCAGTAGAGACCGCTGACCAACACTTCGCCGTTTTCCTCCACGCTGTAGCCGCGCAGCGCCTGGGTGGTGGCTTCGGTCTGGCGTTCGGGGCGTTCCAGCTCAGCCCCGTCGAGCAGCTGCAGATCGCGGTTGCTCAGATCCAGCACTACTTCGCCGCGTTCGTCGTGCAATTGCGCGGAATTGATCAGGCTGCGCACCTGGGTGGAATGCAGCAGCGCTTCCTGCGCGCTGAACGCCAGGCGCTTGTTGCCCCCGATCACGTTGAACAACGCGCCAAGCGTGAGGCCGGCGATGGTCATGGCCACCATCACTTCGAGCAAGGTAAAACCGCGGGTTCGCCCAGGCGCAGGGAAACGGGCATCGCGCAACGCCGCGATGCGCCGCCACGGAGCTTTATTCCGCGTTTCCCTAGAACGCATCATCGAAAGAAGCTCCATCGTAGGCAATGGCAATGCGGCCGGTGATGGGATCGATGCGAATGCTGGCGGTGCGCTGCTCGTCCGCAAATGTCAGCACGCCGCCGGTGCTGCCGCCTTGTGGAAAGAAGGTCACGGCCACTTCCGGCATGGCGCTCGCCTCGACGTTTTGGTCACGCTGGAATTTGAGCGTCAGATCCTCGGTGCCCCAGAGCGCTTCGCCCTCGGGCCGTGCCAGCCGCTCGCGCATGGCCGCATACTCGGGGTCCTGGGGCTGCAGTTGGTAAAAGGTGGCGGTAATCGGCATCGCCTGCACCACCGCGGCGCGGCGCGCATAGGCAAGCGTGGCCACCGCGCGACGCACCTGGCCGCGAAAGCTGCCGCTGTCGATGCCGGAAATGTTGGGCACCACCAGCGTGAGCGTCAGCGCGATCAGCGCGCACACCACCAGGAGTTCGAGCAGGGTAAAGCCGTGGCAGGAAGCGCTTTGCGGCAGGCGCCAGGAATCCATATCGGACCGCAATGCCGGTAAACACCGGGTAGCTACATCTGCACGCGCTGTCGGTAAATCCCGAACCTTGGTGTCAATGCACGATGTCGGCATCATCGTTCTGCCCACCCGGCGCACCGTCGGCGCCGTAGGACAGCAGCGAGAAGCTTCTATCCTCCGGCGTGTAGACGTAAGGATTGCCCCAGGGGTCGAGTGGAATTTCCCGGATGTAGGGGCCGTCCCAACGGCTGGCTCCGCTGTCGTTTTCCACCAGTCCTTCGAGCGCGCTTGGGTAGCTGCCCATGGTCAGGCGATACATGTCCAGCGCCGAGGCCAGGTTGGCAAGCTGGGCGGCCGCGGTGGCGCGCTGCCCCTTGCCCAGGTTGTTCATCACCGCCGGCGCCACGATGACCGCCAGCATGCCGATGATGGCCACCACCACCATCAGTTCGATCATGGTGAAGCCGCGATTGTGCCGTTTCATGCGTTTCATGGGGTACCTCTCATTGTCCGCTTGCGTGTCGTGGCCTACAGGCCGGCATTGTTCAGCAGTTCCTTGACGTTGGCAAAGCTGTCGCGAAACGCCTGCTGGGTGGCGCCATCACGCGTATCACCGTAGATGATCTGCGGCCGCAGGATCACGAACAGTTCGCGCCGTGTGTTGTTGGCGTCGGTGTAGGAGAACAGGCGCCCGGCCACCGGAATGCGCTGCAGGAAGGGCACGCCGGATTGCAGGTCGCTGTTCTCTTCCTGGATGAGACCGCCAAGCGCAATGGTGCTCTGATCGGATACCACCACCGTGGTGCTGATCTCCTGGTTATTGAACGTGGGGTTGTTGGCTACCACCGA
>DATMFX010000478.1:0-6084 GCA_035555995.1 Hyphomicrobiales bacterium
TGGCGATGGAGGTGTTTGCCCGCTGTGCGTTCAGCGTCTGCAGATCCAGCGGCTGCTCGGTGGCCATCGCGCCCGCGTTGGCACCGGCACCGGTTACGGCCACCACGTCACGCACGCCGGGCTGGGTGGGGCGTTCCACCAGAAAATCGGCGAGCTCGGTGTCGCTCTCGGTACTGAAAGGGCTTTGCGTGGGGGAAGCGGGCGCACGCGCCTCATCCAGGGTGCCGCTGCCCTGCTGGTTGGCCTGCGCCAGAAAGTCGGCTTCGTCCGGCGCCTCGGCGCTGCGGTAGGAGGCAAGCGTCACTTCCAGGCTGGTGCTTGCGCGCGGCTGCGCGGTGTAGCTGAAACCCACGCCCAGGATCAGGACCACATGCACGCACACGGACAGGAACACGGTAAAGCCGAAACGCTCCTGCGCCAGGCCCGGTTGCGCATCGGCTTCGGGCGGCAGCGTGGCGTGGCCACTATTCATGCGCGGGCGTCGAGCTTGCCTGCGATGCAGTCCATCAGATCGCCGGCGATGTCGAGGTTGAACGCCGCGTCGAGTTCACGCACGCAGGTGGGGCTGGTGACGTTGATTTCGGTGAGGTAGTCGCCGATCACGTCCAGCCCGACGAAGATCAGGCCTTTTTCCTTGAGCGTGGGGCCTACCTCGGCGCAGATCCAGCGGTCGCGGTCGGTCAGTTCCACGCCTTTTGCGGTGCCGCCGGCGGCCAGGTTGCCGCGGGTTTCGTTCGGCGGTGGAATGCGCGCCAGGGCATAACCCACGTGCTGGCCGTCGATCATCAGGATGCGCTTGTCGCCCTGCACGATTTCCGGAATGTATTTCTGCGCCATGATCTGCCGGTGGCCGTGGTCGGTCAGCGTTTCGATGATCACGCTGACGTTGGGGTCGTTCGGCATCAAGCGGAAGATGCTGGAGCCGCCCATGCCGTCGAGCGGCTTGAAGATCACGTCGCCGTGTGCGCGGTGGAATTCGCGCAGCAGGATTTTGCTGCGCGTGACCAGCACCGGCGGCGTGCACTGCACGAACTGCGTGGCGAACACTTTTTCGTTGCAGTCGCGCAGGCTTTGCGGCTTGTTCACGATCAGCACGCCTTCCTGCTCGGCGCGCTCCAGGATGTAGGTGCTGTACACGAATTCGTTGTCGAAGGGCGGATCCTTGCGCATCAGCACCACGTCCACCGTGTTCAGCGCGCGGCGCTGCGGCTCGCCCAGGCTATACCAGTCGGTGGGATCGTAGCGCACGCTCACTTCGCGCATGAAGGCCATGGCCTGGCCCTGGTCCAGATACAGATCGCCCGGCTCGATGTACCACAATTCCCAACCCCGCTTCTGGGCCGCCAGCAGCATGGCGAGGGTGGTGTCTTTCTTGAAGTTGATGGCGGCGATGGGATCCATCACCACGGCGAGGCGAACGGTCATCTGAGGGGTATCCGCTGGGGCTGAAACGAGCCCGCAGTATAGAAGAAGCCACTGTAAATTACTGCATGGGCGGGGTCACGCTGGTGGGTGTTGGTCCGGCGGGTGGTCTGCGCCACAGCGGTTTTTCGTGCCGCCGCCTCCATCTTTTGCATGCCATGGGGGTAAGGCCATTCTTTCTGGCGAGCCGGCGAACCCTGTGCTACACCGAAGGCAGCCGCGCGACACCGGTCCAGAGGATGCGCGCGAACCACCAGCAGCAGGGAAGTAACGGGAACAAGGAAACAACAGGAGTAAGGCATGGAAGCAAACGACGGCACCGTCGATGGCGCCACCACGGTCGTGCTGGTGCAGGGCACCAACGCCTCGCTGGTTGCCACCGGCAATCTTTTCACCACGGCGGCATTGCAACCGCTGTTTGCGGGCGACACGCTCGAGGCCCTGTGCCTCGTGGTCGAACGTTGCCCGCTTGCGGTGTTGCTGGATGAATCCTGCACACCGCTCGATCCGTGGCAGTTCAGCCTGCTGGTCAAGAGCCATCCACGATTGCGGCAGGTGCGCATCGTGGTGTTGTGCCGGCAATCCGACCCGGTCGCGCGTGCCCGCGCCGCGGCGGTGCGGGTGGATGCCTTGCTGCAAAAGCCATTTGCCTCCGACGAAGTGCTGGCCGCGCTGCGGCATCAGCCAGGCTGCGCCGCATGAACCGCCGCCCCTTGTTGCTGCTGGTGTGCTCCAGTCCCCTGCTTGGCGAGTGCCTGTGCCGCGAGCTGGCGCCGCTGGATTGCGAATGCCGCCTGGTGCCCGAGGCCGCCGACGCGGCGAGTCTCACGACAGACGCCGCGCTGATCCTGGTGGAACTGCTGCTTGCCGGTGAAGTGGGCTTTCAGGCGCTGCGCCGGCTGCGCAGCAACTATGCCGGCCCGCTGGTGCTGCTCAGTGGCAGCGGACGTCCTTCCGACGAACCCTGGGCGCTTGCGGCAGGCGCCAGCCAGGTTCTGTCCTATCCGCTGCGGCATGAGGCCCTGCGGGCTTTACTGCCATCCTGAGGAACCCAGCCATGCTTGCCACCGTACCTGCGATCGTGCCCGACCCTGCCGAAAACTGCCGCCGCCAATGGCGGCAAATGGCATTGTCCGCGCTGTACACGACAAGCGATGGCGCCGGGGAGCAGGCGCTTGCGCGGCAGTTGCACGCACTGCGTACCCTGCTTGGCGAAGGGGGCGTGCCGGTGGGAACGGCGGATAGTGCCACGTCATTGCAGCCCCGCCTGAATGATGCGCAGCAGGTGGCAGAACGGTTGCGCTGCGTGAATGGAGAAGAACAGGCACCGGCGTTGTTGCAACGCTGCCTGGATGAGGCGGCAGCGGCGCCAGACGTTCTGGCGCAGCGCTGGCTGGCGCAGCAGACGCTGGCGGTGCTCGAGTGGCTGCACGCTTCCTGCGAGGCGCCCCATGCGGCGGCATTACCCACGCTGATGCGGTTGTGCCGCCAACTGTATGCCTTGTTGGAAGTTGCGCAGCGGCCATCGTGGCGCGAGCGATTGCGGCAGGTGGAGATAGTGCTGCTGGCGCACTTCCTGCGCGGCCAGCCCTTCGATGCGGCGGTTTTGCAGCAGTGCAGCGGTTTCTTCTGGGCGCTGCATTATTGCCTGCCGGACACATGGATGCCGCAGATACCGCTTGCCATGGGCCTGCCGGACGCATCGATGCCGCAGACACCGCTTGCCATGGGCCCGCCGCACGCAGGATCCCCGCAAACGTCATCCACCACGCGTCTGCCGTATATGTCATTCACCAGCAGCCTGGTGGCAGGCAACCGCGGCATGTTCACCCTCAGCGAGGCTACCGGTATTGATTGCGCGCCGATCGGCGAGGTGCCTGCCTGCATGACACCCGCGCTGCAGCGTATGCAGGGGATGTTGGCATCGGCGGAGTGTGCGGCTCCGCCATCCGCGCCAATGGTGCTGCAAGGTTACGAACTGGCCGTGGTCGCCCTGCAATTGCGCGCAATGGCGGCCGCCATACTGTTCGGCTGCCTGCAGGCCTTGTTAGTCGAACACTGGTCCCAGGCGTTGCCGCTTGCCGAGCGCCGCCGCCGGTGCCTGCAAAAACGGTATGGCGCGGCGCGGCTCGAACCCGGCACCTTGCGGGAGGCATTGTACGAGTTGGCGGAAATATGGCCGCCCGCGCACCAGTCCGCCGACTTACAGGTACCGCTTGCCGGCGATGGCGGCAGCAGTGCCGGCAGTATCAGGCTCGCCGCCATTCCCACGTTGCTGTCGCGTCGGCTGCCCACGCTCAATGCGGCGCGGCAGGCCTGGTTCGCGCGGCAGGAGGAATTCGCGCCGCACCAGTTGGCGCTGCAAAGCGAACTCATGATGCTCGAGCGCGGCGCCGCTGCCTTCAAGGTGCGTGGCATCGAACGCTTGTGCGGACGGCTGCTCGAACTGCTGATGCTGCTGGATCTGCAAGGCACCCTGGCGCGCTTCCCCGGCGCCTTGCTGTGGCGCGCGCATTGCCATTTGCTGCACCTTCTCGATGCCGCGGCGGCATGGTGGGAGGCCGCGCCCGATCAGGAACTGTTGCAGGCCTTGCAGGATCGTTCCCGGCAGTTGCTGCCGGCGCCCCCACCCGCCAACCGGGTGGCCGAACCCGCCGCGCTCGGCGAGGACGAAGCCTGGCATGAAGTCCGCCGCCAGCTGCTTGGCTACGTGCAATCGTTCTCGAGCCTGCTCGACATCCAGATGCGCCTGGAAATCAGCGGCGACGGCGCCACCTGGCCCGTCGAACGGCTGTGGCGCCTGCAGGCGGCGCTGATGCCGCTGCTGCGCTATCTGCTCCTGGAATTCAGCCTGGCGCTGGAACAGCGGCGTGCGTTGCGTCTCCCCACCACGGGTTGCCTGTGGTTGTGCCTGCAACGCGACGCGGAAGGCGGACCGCAAGCGCAGCTACGCGATGACTCGGCGCATCAGGCGCCGGGTGCCGTGCAGTGGCAGCAGTTGCAGCACCGCGTACTCAAGTATGCCGGGGCCGGCATACGCTGCGAGGAAACCACGCTTGGGCGCTGTTTCACCCTGACCCTGCCCCTGGTGCTGCCGGTGAGTCCGGGCGGTTCACCACCCAGGCTGTACTGACAGGGATGCGCCTGTACAATGCGTGCTCTTTGTGTGGGGAGCAACCTTGCGTACCTTGGGTTTCCATTGGGGAGTATTCGGCGTGGTGGCGCTGCTCGGCTCGGCGGTATACCGTCTGACGCCGCGCGTCATGGAGTTGCGCCAATTCAGTCTGGGGCCGTTGCAGTGGGGCATTCTGCTGGGCTTTGGCGCGTGGATGCTGTACGCGGAAGGGGTAAAGGGCTTCCATCGTAATTTCTCGCCGCGGGTCGTGGCGCGCGCATGCCACTTGCGCGAGCAGCCGCGGCTGTTGCTGGCGCTGTTGGCGCCGCTGTTCTGCATGGGCTATTTCCACGCCACGCGGCGCCGGCAATTGACGTCGCTTGGCGTCACGGCGGCGATCGTACTGCTGGTGCTGCTGGTACGGCTGTTGCCGCAGCCTTGGCGGGGGATCATCGATTGTGGAGTGGTGGGTGGCCTGATGGTGGGTATCGCTTCCCTGCTGTGGTTCTGGGCACGCACCGTGTTTGCGCAGCAGCCTCCTGCGGTTCCGCTCGATCTTCCTTGAGATTGTTGTTTCCTTTGCTTTGGTTTTGGTGGCCCCCACGGCCCTGATCAGTGGCACCCGGCTTCGCTTGGGGGGGGCGCGTTCGCTCTTCAGGGGGGCAGATTTGTTACCTGCCCGAATGCTGATTGGCGACAACAACGCTACTGGAAACGCTGTCGACCCCCTTCATCCTCACCGCGCACCCCCAAGCAAAGCCTGATCGATACTGGTGGGAGTGGGGGTTCTTCAATGTACAGAGAGTTGGACGTTGCAGCAGATATTGACAGCAGTCGGTGCGCGGCCCCGCTTGCGGAACGTTGGAGCGCTTTCCCGTCGGGTGCAAGCGCGGAAGGGAGCGAGGACTGTCTGAGCCGCGCAGCGGCGAGTTCCGCAGCGCCGCGCTTGTGCCTGACGGGGCGGAAGTGGAGCGAGCGGGGCTGTGCACCGACTGCCTGCCACCGTGCCCCCGACTGCCTGCCACCGTGCCCAAGTGGTTACTTCGATTACCCTTGCTCCGACCCCGGTGTGGTTACTCTGTCGTGGCGCTGGTGGCGATCAACCGGAGATACTTGGCCTTGAGTTCGGCCTCGGTTTCGGGATGGTCGGGATCGAGGGGAATGCAGGCCACGGGGCACACCTGCACGCATTGCGGCGTATCGAAGTGGCCGACGCATTCG
The DNA here is from genome assembly GCA_035555995.1 of Hyphomicrobiales bacterium. GTDB lineage: Bacteria > Pseudomonadota > Gammaproteobacteria > Pseudomonadales > Pseudohongiellaceae > CAILUG01. The sequence goes on from DATMFX010000478.1 coordinate 5,759, forward strand.
GTGCAGCGGCGATGATCGATCTCGTAGATTTCCGGCCCCATGTGGATGGCCTGGTTGGGGCACACCGGTTCGCACACATCGCAGTTGATGCATTCGTCGGTGATGAGCAGCGCCATGTCAGCTGGCTCCGCTGCTCATGGCCTGCGCCACGGCCGGATGCACGAACTGCGAAATGTCGCCGCCGTAGGCCGCGATTTCGCGCACCAGGGTCGAGGAAATGTAGGACAGGTGCTCGGCCGGCGCCAGGAACACGGTTTCGATTTCTGGCGCCAGCACCCGGTTCATGCCCACCAGCTGAAACTCGTATTCGAAATCCGCCACGGTGC
>DATMFX010000479.1:0-4773 GCA_035555995.1 Hyphomicrobiales bacterium
TCTTCGAGGGCGCACTGCGATACGGCACGCTCACCGAATGGCGCGACATCACCCAACAGTTGCGCGAGCAAGCGCAGGAGCGGCAGCAGCGCGAACACGAGCGCAAGGAAGCCGCGCTGGCCATGCAGCTGCGCACCGCGCTTGCCAGCAGCACCTCCGGCGTCATGGTGGCGGATGCGCAGAACGTCATCGTCTATGCCAACGACACGCTGTACAAATTGCTTGGCGAGGCCGAAAGCGAGCTGCGGCAAACGCTGCCGGGCTTCAATGCGCGCGACATCATCGGCAAGTCGATGGACGTGTTCCATCGCCATCCGGCGCATCAGCAGCAGCTGGTGAGCGGGCTGCGTGAAAAACACTATGCGCGCATTCACCTGGGTTCGCGCCCCGTGCGCCTGTTGATGAACCCGGTGTTCGCCGAGGACGGCACGCGCCAGGGCACCATTGTGGAATGGCGAGACCAGAGTGTGGAAGTGGCGCTGGAAAACACCGCGTTGCGCGCCATCGAGGCGGCAGCCAAGGGCGATTTGAGCAACCGCATCGAGGGCGGCGGGCGCAGCGGCAACATGCAGAAGGTGTTTGCCGCCATCAACCAGTTGCTGGACATGCTGCAGCAGGTGATGGGCGAAACCGGCGCCGCCATGAGCGCGCTTGCCGGCGGCGACCTGACGCGCAAGATCCACGGCGACTATCCCGGCGTGTACGGAAGCTTGCGCGACGGCATCAACAACACCGGCGACCGCCTGCTCGAAGTGGTGCGGGAAATCCGCGATAGCGCCGCCGGCGTCAAGGCCGGCGCCGGGGAAATTTCCAGCGGCAACATGGAACTGCGGCTGCGCACCGAACAGCAGGCGGCCAGCCTGGAGCAGACCACCTCCGCGATGGAACAGATCGTCACCACCGTGCAGCAGAATGCCGCCAACGCGGTGCAGGCCAACACCCTGGCGCGCGGCGCGCGCGAGGCGGCGGAAAACGGTGGCCAGGTGGTGGGACGGGCGGTGGCGGCCATGGAAGCCATCAGCACGTCGAGCAACAAGATCAACGACATCATCGGCGTGATCGACGAAATCGCGTTCCAGACCAACCTGCTGGCGCTCAACGCCGCCGTGGAAGCGGCGCGTGCCGGCGACCAGGGCCGCGGCTTTGCCGTGGTGGCCGACGAAGTGCGCAATCTCGCCGGCCGCAGCGCCACCGCCGCCAAGGAGATCAAGGCGCTGATCAAGGATAGCGGCGACAAGGTGCAGGAAGGCGCGCTGCTGGTGAACGAGTCCGGCGCCACGCTTGGCGACATCGTCACCGCGGTGAAAAAGGTCAACGACATCGTGGCCGAGATCGCCACCGCCAGCGACGAACAGGCGTCCGGACTCAACGAGATCAACCGCGCCGTGGCGCAGATGGACGAAATGACGCGGCAGAACGCCACCATGGTGGAACAGGCCGCCATCGCCAGCACCGCGCTTGGCGGGCAAGCCGATGGGCTGGACAGCCTGATCGCCTTCTTCGAAACCGGTGTGGCAGCGCCAGCGGTTGCCACATCCGGTATCCCGGCTCCGCGCGCGCCGGCCTCCCGCGCGCCGGCACCCGCCAAAGCGGCCGTTGCCGCAGCGCGTGGCACGCGCAGCCGCACGGCGGCAACCGCGAAACCGAAGTCAACAGCGGCAAGCACGGGTAAACGCAGTACCGCGACCGCATCGCCGCGTCGTGAACGACCAAGTGCTGCGCCTAAGCTGGACGACGACAAGAACTGGACCGAGTTTTAGTGCCCGGCTCGGCGGGGAAAGGTGACAGCATGAAGCAAACCGCACCGCGCAAAAGCACCGCCAAGGCCGCACGCCTGGCGCTGCCGGCCAGGATGGAAACGGGCAGCCTGGGCGCGCTGGTCAGGAAGATGCGCAGCCACTGCAAGGCGCAGCGCAGCATCCTGGTGATCGATGGCGGCGCGGTGAGCGTGATCGATTTTGCCGGGGTGCAGCTGCTGGTGGCGTTCGTGGCGGCCATGCAGCGCACCGGCTGCGCGCTCAGCTGGGAAAACTATTCCGTGCAGGTGTACCAGATGGCAAGCGAACTCGGGCTTGCCGAGCAGTTGGGCGGTTAGCCGCGCATGCAGGCGACGGAGGTGCGCAACACGCTGCTGCATTTTTGCGAACTGCAACTGGCGTCGATCCTGGACGAATTCGACGGCGCCGTGCTCGACGCTGCCGCAAGTGCCGGCGAAGGCTTGACGCTGTGCGGTGACCTGTTGGGTCAGAACGCCAATGCCACGGTGCCGGCGCGTTTGCGCGCAGTGCTGAACGCCATCGTCGCGCGCCTGCAGTTCCATGATGAGCTGAGCCAGCGCAGCGCACATCTGCACCAGTTGCTGGCGCTGGTGCAGCAGCCCGATGAGTGCCTGCCGCGCGACATGCCGCAGCTTGTGGCGCTGCTTGGCAGCATTTTCAGCACCCAGGCGGAGTTCGCCCTGCTGCGGCGGATGCTGCCCGACCAGCCGCTGCCGCCGCCAAGCACCGGCCTCGAACTGTTCTGACACGAAGGAGAAGGATGTGCGGCGCACGGCGCTCAAGCAACAGCCATTGGAGCCGGTGGGCGGGTGCGAATTGCAGCCGCGCGAATTTGCGCTGCTGCGGCAACTGGTGCTGCGCCACACCGGCATCGCGCTGGCGGAATCCAAGCGGGAACTGGTGAAGCGGCGTTTCGCCCCGCGCCTGCGCGCGCTTGGCCTGGACAGCTTCGGCGCCTACGCCGAGTATCTGCAGCGGCATTACACCAGCGAAGGCACGCATTTCTGCAACGCGATCACCACCAACCTGACCGCGTTCTTCCGCGAGAACCATCATTTCGATTTTCTGCGTGCCAGGGTACTGCCGCCGCTGGTGCACAAGGCGCGCGCGAGGGGGCGGGTACGCCTGTGGTCCGCGGGCTGTTCCACGGGGCAGGAAGCCTATTGCATGGCGCTCACGGTACTCGAGGCCCTGCCCGATGCGCACCGGTACGACGTGCGCATTCTGGCCACCGATCTCGACGAAGCCTGCCTGGCGAGCGCGCGCGCCGGTGCCTATCCGCTTGCCGAATTCGCCAAGGTGCCGCCCGGGTCGTTGAAGGCCTATTTCGAAGTGGGCCAGGTAAGACTCAAACACGGTGTGCGCGAGGGCTACGTGGCGGGCGAACGGCTCAAGCGTCTGATCAGCTTCAAGCCGCTCAACCTGGTGGAGCCGTGGCCGATGGCGGGACCGTTCGACGTGATCTTCTGCCGCAACGTGTTCATCTATTTCGACAAGTCCACTCAACAAAAGCTGCTGCAGGGTTTCGCCGCGTTGCAGAAGCCCGGCGGCATCCTGTGTCTCGGGCATTCGGAAACGATGGCCAACCCTGCGGCCATCGGCTACCGGCTGGTGGGCAAGACCACGTACGAGAGGCAATGACGCGCCATGGGGATACGCAGCGCCAGCTTCAGCCACATCAAGCGCTACTACGACGCGCAGCGTCAGTGCGTTACCGCCAAGCTGCTGCCGGGCGAATTCTACGTGACCGACAAGGACGAAGTGATCGGCACCGTGCTGGGTTCCTGCGTGGCGGCCTGCCTCTACGATTCCCAGGCGCACTGCGGCGGCATGAACCATTTCATGCTACCGGGGATGCGCGGCAGCGGCGATGGCGATGCCTCTGCGCGCTATGGCCTGTTTGCCATGGAAAGCCTGCTCAACGAACTCTTGAAGCTCGGCTGCCGCAAGGAGCGCCTGCGCGCCAAGCTGTTCGGCGGCGCGCAGATCGTGCGCAACATGAGCGACGTGGGGCAGAAGAACATTCATTTCGCGCGGCACTTTTTGCATGCCGAGGGCATCGCGCTGGAAAGCAGCGACCTCGGCTCGATCTATCCGCGCAAGGTGCATTTCTTCGCGCACAGCGGCAAGGCGCTGGTGAAGCGCCTGAACAGCCTGCAGGAATCGGTCGAGCATCGTGAAATCGAATATCTGCAGCGCATCAGCCACAAGCCGGTTGCCGGCTCGATCGAACTGTTCTGAGGAGGATCCATGGCCGCCGCGGCAAAACCCATCAAGGTGCTGGTGATAGACGATTCCGCGGTGGTGCGCAAGCTGCTGAGCACCATGCTTGCCGCCGATCCCCAGATCGACGTGGTGGGCACCGCGCACGATGCCTACATCGCGCGCGAGAAGATCAAGCGCCTGAGGCCCGACGTGCTGACGCTGGACGTGGAAATGCCGCGCATGGACGGCCTGACGTTTCTCGGCAATCTGATGCGCCTGCATCCGCTGCCGGTGGTGATGGTGTCCACGCTTACCGCCAAGGGCGCGGACGTGACGCTCGATGCGCTGGAACTCGGCGCGGTGGATTTCGTGTGCAAGCCGAAACTGGATCTGTCGCACACCTTCGACGACTACGCCGAGGAAGTGATCGCCAAGGTGAAGCAGGCGGCCCGGGCGCGGGTGCGGCAGCGCCAGGCGGGCAGGGCGGTGGCGCCCGTGGTGTTGCCGTCGTTGGCGCAGGGGCAGGATCGCAGCCATGGCATCGATGAAGTGTTTCCAAAAGGCCTGGCGCGGCGCTGGCGCGGCAGCGACCAGCTTATCGCCATCGGCGCCTCCACCGGCGGCACCGAGGCGATACGCGAAGTGCTGCAGCGCTTTCCCCTGGACGTGCCCGGCATCGTGGTGGCGCAGCACATTCCGGCCGGTTTCAGCAAAGCCTTCGCCGACCGGCTCGATGCGCACTGTGCCATCAAGGTATGCCAGGCGGGCGACGGTGATCCGATCCTGCCCG
>DATMFX010000480.1:0-11988 GCA_035555995.1 Hyphomicrobiales bacterium
CACGTGCGAATAGTGGCCATCCTGGCGCACCTGCTTGCCGAGGCTTTCCATGTCGAGTTGTTGCAGAAAGGCGGGCAGCAGATGCAGCGACTGCGCATAGGGCAGCACCGCATGCGTTTCCGCGTGCCAGAAATTGGCGTACCACACCGCCAGCAGCGCCAGCAGAATGGGCAGGTTGCGCGCGGGCGGGGTGGTGAGGAAATGATCGTCCATGGCATGGCCGCCGGCGAGCAGCGCGCGGAAATGTCCCATCGAGGTGCCAAGCGCGATGGCCAGGCCGATGGACGACCACAGCGAATAACGCCCCCCCACCCAATCCCACATGGGAAAAACATTGCTTGGGTCGATGCCGAACGCCGCGGCCTTTTCCACGTTGGCGCTGACCGCGACGCAGTGCCGCGCCAGCGAAATTTCCGGCACGTCGCTGTCCAACAGCCATTGCCGCGCCATTTGCGCATTGCGCATGGTTTCGAGCGTGGTGAAGGTCTTGGACGCGATGATGAACAGCGTGGTGGCCGGATCGAGCGCGGCCAGCGTCTGTTCCAGATGCAGGGGGTCCACGTTGGACACGAAATGGCAGCGTAGCTCGGGGTTGTGGAACGCGGGCAGCGCCTCGTACACCATGGCCGGCCCCAGGTCCGATCCCCCGATGCCGATGTTCACCACGTTGCGGATGCGCAGCCCGCTATGGCCATGCCACAGCCCCGAATGCACCTGCGCCACGAACGCTTCCATGCGCTCCAGCGCGGCATGTACCTGTAATTGCTCGGGGGTGTGGGAACGCGGGCTGCGCAACGCCACGTGCAGCGCGGCGCGGTTTTCGCTGCCGTTGACCGGCTGCCCTTCGAACATCGCGGCAATCGCCGCGGGCAACTCGGCGGCGTCCGCAAGCGCAAGCAGTTGCGTGAGTATCTGCGGGGTGAGCAGATGCTTGGAATAATCCATCAGAATGCCGGCGCCGGTGGCGCTGAAGCGTTCGGCGCGCTGCGGATCGGCCTGGAAGAGGCCGGCAATCGTGGTGCCGTCCTCTTCGAGCGAAAGCGCGGCGGCCTGCAGCGCCGACCAAAGGGAGGATTGCGAAAGCGGGGTGGCGTGGTGAACCATGGGACACTCCTGAACTGCGTGGGAAATCGAGTGTAACGCAAACGTTGAACGCCTGATGCGGGGTTGTTAGTATGCGCCCCACTTTGGCGGCACCAGCCGCCAATGGTCCTTTTGGCCGGCGTAGCTCAGTCGGTAGAGCAACTGACTTGTAATCAGTAGGTCCCGCGTTCGATTCGTGGTGCCGGCACCAAATAAATCAACGGGTTGTGGGGTTTCTCCAACCCGTTTTTTATTGGCTAAAGGCTTTTTATGGTTGCGCCCCTGGAATGGATTCTGCGACTGCGCGCGGAATGACAGCTCCACCTCGTCCTTGCGCAAAGCCGTACCTCGTCATTCTGCGCGCAGTCGCAGGATTCATGTGGGGGGATAACCGGCAGCCGAACCGGCATAAAACAGTCGGGAATCGCTTATTTATAAATACAATCTGTTGATATTATTCAAGATATTTGGAAAATAAAGCGGCAATACAACCGGCAATGATCGGAGGGGTACCATGCCGAATTGATGAATTTCTGCCGTTTCTCTTTGCGCACGGCGGTGGACCAGATTGAATTCATGGCGGATCTGTTGGATACCCCCAAGCTGGCCTGGATGAGAGCTTTGTATGTGCTAATTTTGACTGTCAGCTTTGTGGCAGTGCAGATTAGCTCATATTTTCCCTTGTACGTGTTGCTGATCCTTATCGTTGGCATGCTGGCGTTCAACTACTATTTCGTTAAGACCATGTCCATCTATGGTGTGGCCTTCAGCTTTCTTCTCTTCCAACTCGCCACGATCTCCCGCTTGGAAAGCAATTTTTTCACCTATGGCATCCTCATAGCCATGAGCTATTGCGCATACAAAGCTGTAGTGGTTACCCCTAACCGAAGATAGATTGGCGGTCATGTCTGGCTAAGCGGTGAGCGGGCAAGGTGGTTGCCGAGCGTCCCCGGCGGACTCGTGGTCAATAACCAGCCCGCCCCGGGTTTTTCCTCCTACAGATAATCCTCCAGCGGTGGGCATGAGCACACCAGGTTGCGGTCGCCATAGGCGTTGTCGACGCGGTTGACCGGGGCCCAGTATTTGCCGTCGCGCAGCCAGGGCAGCGGGAAGGCGGCCTGGGTGCGGGAGTAGGGATGGGTCCATTCGTCTTCCACGATGTCGGCCAACGTGTGCGGGGCGTTGACCAGCGGATTGTCGTGGCGGTCGATCTGGCCATTTTCGATGGCGGCGATTTCCTGGCGGATGGTGATCATGGCGTCAATGAAGCGGTCCAGCTCGGCTTTCGCCTCGCTTTCGGTGGGTTCGATCATCAGGGTGCCGGCCACCGGGAACGACATGGTGGGCGCATGGAAGCCGAAATCCATCAGGCGCTTGGCCACGTCGGTTTCGGTGATGCCGCTGATCTGCTTGAGCGGACGCAGGTCGATGATGCACTCGTGCGCCACCAGGCCGTTGCGGCCGCTGTACAACACCGGATAGTGCGGTGCCAGCCGCCGCGCCACGTAGTTGGCGTTGAGCATGGCCACCTGCGTGGCCAGTTTGAGACCGTTCGGTCCCATCATGCGCAGGTACATCCACGAAATCGGCAGGATGCCGGCCGAACCCCAGGGCGCCGCGGACACCGCGCCGTTGCCGGACGCGGCGGGCGGCAGATCGACCACGGCATGGTTGGGCAGGTGCGGCAACAGGTGCGCCTTGGCGCCGATCGGCCCCATGCCGGGGCCACCGCCGCCGTGCGGAATGCAGAAGGTCTTGTGCAGGTTGACGTGCGACACGTCGGCGCCGATATCGCCGGGGCGCGCCAGGCCCACCTGGGCGTTGAGGTTGGCGCCGTCCATATAGACCTGGCCGCCATGCGCATGCACGACAGTGCAGATTTCCGCGATCGCCTCTTCGTACACGCCGTGCGTGGACGGATAGGTGACCATCAGCGCGGCAAGCGTATCGCGGTACTGCGCCGCCTTGGCCTTGAGATCCTCCAGTTCCACGTTGCCGGCCGAATCGCAGGCCACGATCACCACCTGCATGCCCACCATCTGCGCGCTTGCCGGGTTGGTGCCGTGCGCGGAGCTGGGGATCAGGCACACCACGCGTTGCGGCTGGCCGATGCTGTCGAGGTAGCGGCGGATGCTGAGCAGGCCGGCGTATTCGCCCTGCGCGCCGGAATTCGGCTGCATGCTCATGCCGTCGAAACCCATGATTTCGCACAGCATGGCCGCCAATTCGTCGATCATGCAGCGGTAGCCGGGCACCAGGGCTTCGTCGATGAAGGGATGCACGCGCGCGAACGCCGGCCAACTGATGGGAAACATTTCCGCGCTGGCGTTGAGCTTCATGGTGCACGAGCCAAGCGGAATCATGGAATGGGTAAGCGAGATATCGCGGTTTTCCATGCGCTTGAGATAGCGCAGCATCTCGGTTTCACTGCGGTAGAGGTTGAATACCGGATGGTTTAGAAAGCCGCTTTGCCGCACGAGCGCCGCGGGAATGGCGTGCCCGGCATCGGCAGGGAGCGGCGCTTCCACGCCAAGCAACACCGCGCTCAGTTGCTGCAATTCCGTTTCGCTGCAGCACTCGTCGAGACTGAGGCGCAGTCCGTTTTCGATGAAGAACAGGCGAATGCCCATCGCATCGGCGCGCTGACCGATGGCGGCTTGGGCAACGGCATCGAGGCGCAGCGTGAGCGTGTCGAAGCAATGGGCATTGACCACGTCCATGCCGTGCTGGCGCAGCTGCGCGGCGAGGCGGGCGGTTTGCGCATGGACGCGCGCGGCGATGCCCCGCAGGCCTTCCGGGCCGTGATACATCGCATACAGTGCCGCCATGTTGGCCAGCAGCGCCTGCGCGGTGCAGATGTTGCTGTTGGCTTTTTCGCGGCGGATATGCTGTTCGCGCGTCTGCAGCGCCATGCGCAGCGCCAGTTTGCCGCGGCTGTCCACCGACACGCCGATCATGCGTCCCGGCACCGCGCGCTTGAACGTGTCGCGCGTGGCGAAGAACGCGGCATGCGGGCCGCCATAGCCCATCGGCACGCCGAAGCGCTGGCTGCTGCCCACCACCACGTCGGCGCCCATTTCCCCCGGCGGCTTGAGCAGCGTCAGGCTCAAGAGATCGCAGGCCACGATGGCGCGCGCGTCTTGCGCATGCAGTGCGGCGATCAAGGGTTCGATGTCGATGACGTTGCCCTGTGCATCCGGATACTGCAGCAGCGCGCCGAACACGTCGTAGTTGCCGAGCTTGTCCGGCGTGTCGATCACCAGGTCGTAGCCGGCGGCGCGGGCGCGGGTGCGCACCACATCGAGCGTCTGCGGAAAACAGGTGCTGGCGGCAAAGAAGGTATTGCAGTGCGCCTTGGTGCTGACGCGTTTCGCCAGCGCCATGCCTTCCGCGGCGGCGGTGGCTTCGTCGAGCAGTGAGGCGTTGGCGATGTCCAGGCCGGTAAGGTCCATGACCATCTGCTGGAAGTTGAGCAGGCAGTGCAGGCGTCCCTGGGAAATTTCCGGCTGGTAGGGCGTATAGGCGGTATACCAGCCCGGATTTTCCAGCACGTTGCGCTGGATCACCGCGGGGGTGAAGGTGTCGTAATAGCCTTGCCCGACGAAGGAGCGGCCGGGAGCGTCGCGTGCCACCAGATCACGCAGGGTTTGCAGCGCCTCGGCCTCGCCTAACGCAATGGGCAGCGCAAGCGGCCGGCCCAGGCGAATGTCGGGCGGCACGATGGCACCTGTCATGGCTTCGAGTGACTCGAAGCCGAGTTCGGCAAGCATGGCGGCGATTTCCGCTTCGTCCGGGCCGATGTGGCGGCGGGGGAAATCGCTGGTGCCGCCGGCGTTCAACGCGGCGGCGGACAATACCGTGACGGGTGGCGTGGAATTCATGGCGGCTCCGGACAAAGTCGCGTCAATGCTGGCTGGCGTAGGTGTCGGCGTCGAGCAGGGCATCGAGTTCGCTGGGATCGTCGAGCTTGATGCGGTACAGCCAGGCGTCGAGTTCGGCGCTGCTGTTGATGCCTTCGGGGGCGTTGGCGAGGGTGTCGTTGGTTTCGACGATTTCACCGGAAGCGGGGCTGAAAATGTCGCTTACCGACTTGACCGATTCCACCACCGCCACCTGCTCCTTGGCGGCCACCTTGCGGCCCACGGCGGGCAGTTCGACGAACACGATGTCGCCGAGCGCGTCCTGGGCAAAGTTGCTGATGCCGACCGTGGCGATGCCATCATCGCCGGGCAGGATCCATTCGTGGGTTTCTGCGAATTTGCGGGTGCTCATGGGGGGGTTCCTTGTGGTGAGGGTCATTCGAAAACTTTCTTGCCGTGGCGCACGAACGGCGGCGTGACGATGCGCACCGGTTGCAGCGTGCCGCGCAGTTCCACCTGGCAGGTGGTGGCCGCCATGGGAATGCGCGCCAAAGCGATGGAGTGATTGAGCGTGGGGGAAAAGCCGCCGCTGGTGATGAGGCCGGGGCCGGCATCGGTTTGCAGCTGCTGGCCTTCGCGCAGCACGCCGCGGCCCTCGAACACCAGGCCGGTCAGGCACGGCAGTTCGCCACGCGTCTGTAATTCGCGATCCCGCTGCGCGGCGGCGCGGCCGATGAAGTCGCGCTCCGCCGGTTCCCAGCTGATTACCTGGCCCATGTTGGCCACGAGCGGCGAAGTGTCTTCCGTCATGTCGTGCCCGTACAGGTTCATGCCGGCTTCCAGGCGCAGCGAGTCGCGCGCGCCCAGGCCTATCGGTTTGACACCGGCGGCAAGCAGGCGGTTCCAAAGGGCGGCGGCGTGTTCGGCGGGAAACAGCAGTTCCAGGCCAAGCTCGCCGGTGTAGCCGGTTCTGGCGTAGAGGAAATCGCCGGTTTCAAAAGCCTGGAAATATTTCAGCGCACCCAATGCGGCGGCGGTGTCGGCATCCACCAGGCCACAGACGGCGTCGAGCGAGGCGGGGCCGTGCACGGCCAGTATCGCCAGGTCCTCGCGTGGTTGCAGCGTTACCGCAAAATCCTGTGCGTGCTGTTGCAGCCAGGCCAGGTCCTTGGCGCGGGTGGCGCAGTTGCCGATCAGGCGAAAGCGGTCCTGCAACCGATAGACGATCACGTCATCGAGCACGCCGCCTTTCTGATTGAGCAGGGCGCTGTACAGCGCGCCGCCCGCCTGCAGTTTCACCGGGTCCCTGCTGAGCACCCGGCGCAGAAAGGGCAGTGCTTCGGCACCGGTGATGTCGATGATGCCCATGTGGCTCACGTCGAACACGCCGGCGTGTTCGCGCACCTGGCGATGCTCGGCAAGCTGGGAACCGTAGTGCAGCGGCATGTCCCAGCCGGCGAAGTCCACCATCCTGGCGCCGGCCGCCAGATGCTGTTCGTAAAGGGGAGTACGGAGATTCATCGCTTTCATCCTTGCCGAAGGTCGGCGCAGTCCTGCCAACACGCAGGCTGGCATGAGCGGAGCAAAGGGTCAACCGAGGAAGCGCCGCGGCAGGGAAAAGCGCCGCGGCGGGGAAGAATGGCGCGACTCACAAAGCGCGCGGTGAAGTGCCGGAAAACTCAACACTCGATGATGGTCACCGGCACGTCGAGTACGTGAACGGCGAGGCCGCCGCGCGCGGTTTCCTTGTATTTGTCCTGCATGTCGCGTCCGGTTTCGCGCATGGTGTGGATCACCTGGTCGAGCGAGACGAAATGGCGGCCGTCGCCGCGCAGCGCCATGCGAGCGGCGCTGATGGCCTTGATGGCGGCCATGGCATTGCGTTCGATGCAGGGAATCTGCACCAGGCCGCCGATCGGATCGCAGGTAAGGCCAAGGTTGTGTTCCATGGCGATTTCCGCGGCGTTTTCCACCTGCTCGGGCGTGCCGCCCAACAGTTCGGTCAACGCACCCGCCGCCATGGAACAGGCCGCGCCCACTTCGCCCTGGCAGCCCACTTCGGCGCCGCTGATCGAGGCGTTGAGCTTGTACAGCAAACCGATCGCGCCGGCGGTGAGCAGGTAGCGGCACACGGCATCTTGTTGTGCGTCGCGGTGGTGGTCCAGGTAATGGCGGAACACGGCGGGCACGATGCCGGCGGCGCCGTTGGTGGGCGCGGTGACCACACGGCCACCGCAGGCGTTTTCTTCGTTGACGGCAAGCGCGTAGAGCGTCACCCAATCGAGCGCTTCCAGCGGATCGGCGGGCTGCAGTTCGGTGCGCGCCAGCAGCTGGCGATGCAGCGCGGCGGCGCGGCGGCGTATCTTGAGTCCGCCGGGCAGGATGCCTTCAACGGCGCAGCCGCGTTCGATGCTGGCGTTCATCGTCTGCCACAGGTTGAGCAGGCGCGCGCGCACCTTGTCTTCGCTTTGCCGTACGCATTCGTTGTCCAGCATCAGCGCGCTGATCGGCTTTTCGGTGCTGCGGCACAGGTCGAGCAATTCGCGCGCGCTGCTGAAGGGATGCGGCACCTGGGTGGGTTCGTCGAGCAGCGGGGTGGTTTCGCTGGCGTCCTCGTCGATGACGAAACCGCCGCCCACGGAAAAATACACCTTGCGCATCAGCAGTTGTCCACCGCCGTCATAGGCGCAAAAGCGCATGCCGTTGGGGTGCAGCGGCAGGCTCTGGTTGCGGTGCAGTATCAGATCGTCGCGATAGCTGAAGGCGATCTCGTGCTTGCCGAGCAGCGTCAGCCGGCCGCTTTCGCGCACCTTGGCAATGCTGGCGGCGATGCCGTCCACTTCCACCCGGTCCGGCTGTTCGCCGAGCAGGCCCAGCACCACGGCCTTGGGCGTGCCATGGCCGGCGCCGGTGGCGCCGAGCGAGCCGAACAGCTCCACCTTGAGTGATGCGCATTGCCCCAGGCGCGAGGCGGCGTCCAGCTCATGCACGAACAGGCAGGCGGCCTTCATGGGGCCGACGGTGTGCGAGGAGGAAGGGCCGATGCCGATCTTGAACAGGTCGAATACGCTGATGCTCATGGACGCGCGGTTACCGGATGCAAAGGGCTGGGATCGATGGCTGCGCATTATGCAGCCAATGCCTGTCGGCGGGAACCGAGATGCGCATGGTCTGCGCAGTGGAGGGGGCCGGCCAGGGGATTGGCGTCCCTTGGCCGGCCGGGGGGTGGGACCGTCGTATCAGAAGGAGTAGCGTACGCCCGCGGCCCAGGAAACGAGATCGCTGCCTGCGTCGGCGGAAAGGTTGATACCCCAGTTCTGGTTCAGTTCGTACATCACGTTGGCCACCAGGCTGAAGCCGTCGTAGCCTTCGATGTCCGTATAGCGTCCGCCCAGGCTGCCTTCCACGGAAGGCGAGAGCTGCGAGCGGAAATAGGCATCGACGGTGTAGCCGTCGCTGGGATCGTTGCGCAGGTTGTGCGAGGTGATGTCGCTGCTCGAACCCAGGTGGAAGTCGTCGAAGTCGATGTCGGCGTAGCCACCGCTGACCACGAAGTCGGTGCTGGTGTTCATCGGCATGATGAAGCCCAGGCCGACGCCGAATTTGATCACGTCGGTGTTGCCCGGCAGGAGCACGCCGTCGAGGTTGCTCCTGTAGCTGAAGTCGGCTTCTGTTTCGGAATAGTTACCGTACAGGAAGAAGCGTTCTCCCAGGGGTACGGAAAAGTCCAGCTTGTAGCCGTCGCCGTTGTCGAAATCGTCGACGTCGAGGTTGACATAATCGACTTCCGCGTAACCGTAGCTGAGGCCTTCCGCCGCCTGGCTGGCAGCGGGAACCAAGGCGCCGAGCGCAGCCAGCGCGGCAAGGGATGAAAGGGTGAGTTGTTTCATGAGATATCTCCAGATTGACCGCCATCTTGTGGCGTAAGATCAAGACGTCCGTTTCGGACTGCGACTTCCCTATGCATGGCAGGAGGGTTGCGGCATCCGCGCCCCTCCCGGATTCAGGCCCTAGCAATTGCTGTTGGTAACGTCTTCGCAGGCATCCTCGATGCGATTGCCGGCGTCGCGGGCAGCATCATTGATGTTGTCGCCTGCTTCACGGGCCGCGTCGCCCGCGTTGCGTGCCGCTTCGTCGATCTGTGCGCCGGCACGCTCCGCCGGGCCTTCCCGTTCGCAGGACTGCAGCGACAAGGTGCCCAGCCCCAGCAGAGAAAGCAGGAAGAGTTGAGTGAAGGTGCGCATATGGGTTTCTCCTATGTAGTGCCGGCAAGGGCCGGCGGTTGATGCTCGGGTCGCGGCGCTCGGGCGCCGCATTGTCGAGAGGAACATTGCCAAGGGCATGCCAAGTTTTGCTGAGCTATTAATTTATTGATTCTTAATGATTTTTTGGTGAAGGTGGGGCGGGAATGACAGGGGGGGCGGGTAAAATTTACCGGGCGTGAGTAAATTTTGGGGGGAGGAGGGGAAAACCGGGGCTACTGGCCGCCGCCAAGCTCCAGTTCCAGCAGTTCGGCCAGGATGCCGCGCCATTCGCGGTATTGCTGTTCCATGGAGCCGGTGAGGCGGAACAGGGAATCGTCGAGTTCGATCTGGGTGGGTTCGGTTTCATTGGCGAAACCTTCGTTGAGCTCGTCCAGGTACAGCTCCTGCAGCTTGGCCCAGCGGTAATTGTTGTAGCTGTCCTGCAGCGCGTAATAGGAGCCGCGCCTGAAACGGCTGGAACCATCGCTTTCGCGCGCCTCGACGCGCGCCGCGCTGTCCGCCTGCTCGCGGCGGAAGCTGCGCCACATCTGGTACACCGGGCGGATGTCGTCATAGAAGCGGCGGTATTGCTGATCCACCACGTCCACGAACACGTATTCGCGCTCGCGAATGGCACTGATGCGGCCCAGCAGCGGGTCGTCGTCCGCCGGCAGCCCCACGAGTTCACTGGTGCCGTCCGGCAGGGTGCGGAAATAGCGGGTGAAATAACGCGGCGCCAGGCTGGCGCCATAGTTGAGCAGCGCCTGCTGCCTGATGGCGTCGAGATCGGCCGCCGTCTGCCGTTCCAGCGCCTGGCGCAGCACCTGCAGAAACTCGCCGAACACGCCGGCAAAATCGTCTTCCAGCAGTGGATCGCCGCTGAGCGTGCTGGCCGGCAGCGCGGTGCCGCTGAATACCTGGTCCACCCAGGGTTGGCCGCGGCTGTCGCTTACGCTCAGGCGCAGCACCAGGCGGGAACCGTCCGATTCCAGCACGGCGCCATGCAGCGCCAGGTCGGCACCGGGATCGGCGGCGGGCACCACGCGCACCGCGCCGTAAAGGCCGCTGGCTTCGAGCCGATAGCGCAGATACAGCGCCAGGTAGCGTGCCTCGGCATTGCGGATTTCGGTGCTGACGGCCTGCGGGGCCGCGGCAATGCTGTCGTTGGGAACGGCGGCCGCGGCGTTGCCGGCCGCCGGCGTGAATGCTTCGATGCTCACGTCGAGATACGCCGCTTCTTCCTGTGCCGCCAGCGGCGCCGCAAGCAGGCCGCACACCACCCAGATGAACAGGCGCTTCATCGGGCCGTCCCGGTTTGCGAGCATACGGTGCTGCGGGTGAGCGTGAGCAGGCAGTCGTAGGGCTGCTCGGGCGCGTCGAAGCGCTGGTAATAGCTGCTGATCACCAGCGGCACCGCCACCGCGGCGGAATTGACGCGCGTGGTGACGTTGAGCAGGCTGCCGTCGGGGCTGAGGGTAAAGTGGTGGGTGATGCTCAAGCCGTCGCCAAGTGCCATCTGGAACACCAGGCGTTCGCGTTCCCAGCCGCAGACGTCGCTGCCGAAGGTGTTGTTGCTGCGCACGAACTGGCGGTCCGCGTAGCGGCAGTGCAGGGTAAAATCGTTCTGCCGCTCGATGCTCACTTCTCCCTCGCGCTGGCTGATGTCCAGCAGCGGCATGCGGGTGAGTTCTTCAGTGAAGCGCGCCAGGCCGTTGACGGCATCGGCGTTCACGCCGCTCAGGGCGGGGCCGCCTTCGAGCCCGTTGCGTCCGCTGCTGTAGAGGCGGCGGATGTCCGCCACGTAGAGTTGCAGCCGGTTTTGGAAATCGTCGCTGAGCTGGAAGTCCTTTTCCCAATGGCCGCTGAAGTCGCGCAGTTCGCCCTGCCGTAACGGGGCAGGGCCGGCGCTGTTACCCCGCTCCCCGCCGCCCGGGCTTGCGCAGCTACACAGTGACAGGCCCAGTAGCAGGCAAAAGGGCAAAAGGAGAAAGCGAGGCATGGGCACGCTACGCGGGTTCGGTTGCGGGTCATTCTATAACGAGCTCGGCCTAAAACCGATGACGTTTACCCTGGCGCGAGGAGGGCGTCCGGACACCGTGCCGGCTTGCCGCGGCGGCGGGCCGGGTCAAGGGAAAAAGTTGCAAATAATTTTCAAGCAAAAAACTCCTGCAATTTTACGCACATAGCTTTGCTTCATCAGGTGGCGGTTTAAGTATGACGACTAAGCTGGCTTGACAGCCGTTGCCGTGCTTTAACCTTTTGAATTGTGAGCGATTTTTTTTGAAGTTGGCGGGCGCAGGTTCTACCATTGCTGCAACTGAGCACAGCAAACAGGCGAATCATGAAAACTTGTACACAAAGTTATCCACAGCGTTACCAAAAGACACGGGGGCGGCCATGAGCCTCGGCCACCGTCTTGCGCTGAGCGTGCGCGACTACGAATGCGACCTGCAGGGCGTGGTGAACAACGCCGTTTACCAGCACTACCTGGAACATGCCCGGCACGAGTTGCTCAAGGCCAACGGCATCGACTTTGCCGCGCTCACCCGTGCCGGCGTCGATCTGGTGGTGGTGCGCGCCGAGCTCGACTACAAGGCCTCGCTGCGCCCCGGCGACGCGTTCGAGGTGCATACGCGGCTGACGCGCGTCTCGCGGGTGAAGTTCGCCTTTCTGCAGGAACTGCGCCGCGTGCCGGACGACCGCCTGATTCTGCAGGCGGTGATCACCGGCGTGGGCGTCAACGACCGCGGGCGTCCCTATCTGCCGCCACAGTTGCTGCCGTTGCTGGACGAACTGGAAGA
>DATMFX010000481.1:0-2293 GCA_035555995.1 Hyphomicrobiales bacterium
AATACCGCCAAGCGGCAGGGCGGTATCGGCCGCCAGCGCGATATTGGCGGTAGGCATGCCGAGTTTGCGTCCCAATTGACGACCAGCGACCACCTCGCCGCTCATGCTGAACGGCCGGCCCAGCAGCGCCGCGGCGCGTGCGCAATCGCCGCGCCGCAGATAATCGCGCACCAGGGTGCTGCTCACCCGTTCCTCGCCAAGCAATAGCCCGGCAACGGATTCCACTTCATAGCCTTGTTCCGCGCCCGTGCGCCGCAAGAGTTGAATATCACCAAGGCGCTGGCGGCCGAAATGAAAATCGTCGCCCACCACCAGCGCGCGCAGCCCAAGACGGTGGCCCAGGTAATCGCCGGCAAAATTCTCCGCGCTCAACTGGCTCAGCGTCTGGTTGAACGCCATGCGCAGCACCGCATCGATGCCGTAGCCGGCCAGGAATTCCACCTTGTCCTCGAACGGACAAAGCCGCGGCGGCGCGCCCGCCGGATTGAAGAACTCTTCCGGCTGCGGTTCGCTCAACAGCACCACGGTGGGCAGTTGTGCCGCGCGGCCAAGCGCAAGCACCCGGTCCAGAATGCGCTGGTGCCCAAGATGCATGCCATCGTACTTGCCTATGGTCGCCACGCTGGCGCCCAACGCGGAGCGGCACTGATCCGGGTCATGGAATATCTGCATCGACTGTCTAACCCCGAAAATCCCGGATTCGCAATCCGGTTGCCAACAATATGCCCCCGTACACCAGGGCGCCACCGGCGCAGATCGCCAGTAGCCAGAACACGCGCAGACCGCTGTTCCAGGCCATCCATTGCTCGGGCGCGGGTGATACCGCCACCAGCAGCGCCACCATCATCGCAGTGGCAAGTGTCAGCTTGAGCAGATAGGCCCACCAGTCGGGGCGCCAGGCGATCACGCCCAGCTTGACCAGGCCGTGCAGCAGCAATCCGGCATTGAGCAGCGCCGCCAGACTGGTGGCAAACGCCAGCCCCACGTGCGCCAGCGGCAGGATCAGCGCCAGGTTCAGCACCATGTTCACCACCATAGCGATCACGCCATAACGCACCGGAGTGCGGGTGTCCTGGCGCGAAAAATAGGCCGAGGCCAATACCTTGATCGCCATGAAGCCCACCAGGCCGATGGCGTAGGCCTGCAGGCTGTTGCTGGTGGGCAGCACCGAGGCCGCGCCGAATTCACCATGCTGATACAGCGTGATCACCAGCGGCTGCGCCAATACCAGGAGTGCCAGACAGGCCGGCACGCCCACCACCAGCACACAGCGCAACCCCCATTGCAGGGTATCGGAAAATCCCACGGGGTCGTTGTTGCTGTGGATGCGCGACAGCGTGGGCAGAATCACGGTGGCGATGGCGATGCCGAACACGCCAAGCGGCAGTTCCATCAAACGATCCGAATAATACAGCCAGCTGACGCTGCCATCGCCCTGTATCGAGGTGGCCAGCACGGTATCGAGCAAGAGGTTGATCTGCCCCACCGATACGCTGAACATCACCGGCAGCATCAGCGTAAGCACGCGCCCCACTCCGCTATGCCGCCACACCAGCCGCGGCAGCGACAACAAGCGCAGGCGCCGCAGAAACGGCAGCTGAAAACTCAACTGCAGTATGCCCGCCACCAGCACTCCCCAGGCCAGCGCTATGGCGGGCTCGCTCAACAGCGGGCTGATGGCGAGCGCGCAGGCGATCAGCACCACGTTGAGGATCACCGGCGTGAGCGCGGGCACCGCAAAATTGCCGTAACTGTTGAGTATGCCGCCGGCCAGCCCGCTGAGCGAAATCAGCAGAATGTAGGGAAAGGTGATGCGCAGCATGTCCACCAGCAGGTCGAACTTGGCGGCATCATTGAGATAGCCGGGCGCGAACAGCGCCGCCAGCCAGGGCGAGGCAAGCACGCCCACCAGGGTGATCAGCACCAGTACCGCGCCGAGCGCGCCGGCGATATGGCGCACGAAGTCGCGGATTTCCTCATGCGTACCGCGGCTGCGGTATTCCGCCAGCACCGGCACGAAGGCCTGCGAAAACGCGCCTTCGGCAAACAGGCGGCGCAGGAAGTTGGGAATGCGGAAGGCCACGAAAAAGGCGTCCGCCGCGGCGCCGTCGCCGAACAGGGCGGCAAACACGGTTTCGCGCACCACGCCAAGCAGGCGCGACAGCAGGGTGGAGGCGGAGGTAACCACTGAGGAGCGCAACAGACCGCCGTTTGGCGGGGCAGCGGTGGCTTCTATGGGCGGCGGCGTGGAGGCGGCGGGCATTCGGTCGGGGGTCTGGGAAAGCTGCGGATG
>DATMFX010000482.1:0-4784 GCA_035555995.1 Hyphomicrobiales bacterium
CGTGAGCACGCAGAACAGCGCCAGCAGCAGGAACACGCTGATCACGCCCAGTTCTTCCGCGATGATCGCCAGCACGAAGTCGGTATGCGCTTCGGGCAGGAAGTACATTTTCTGGATGCTGTTGCCCAACCCCACGCCGAACCATTCGCCGCGGCCAAACGCGATCAGCGCCTGCGCCAGCTGGTAGCCCGAGCCGAATACCACATCGTCGCTGAAGGGATCCTTGAGCGCCTGCAAAAAGCTCAGCAGACGCTGCATGCGGTAGTCGGAAATGGCGATGAGCGACCAGCCGCCGAACGCGGCCAGGGAGCCCATGAGCGCAAACTGGTACACCTTCACGCCGGCAAGGAACAGCATGCCGAACACCGCCACGCACAGCACCACGGCGGCGCCGAAATCCGGTTCGAGCAGCAACAGGCCCACCGGCACGCCAAGCGCGGCCAGCGAGGCGATGAAACCAAACAACGAATGCCGTACTTTTTCGCGGTGGCGGCTGAGCACCCAGGCCATGAACATCAGCACCAGCAGCTTCGCAGGTTCAGAGGCTTGCAATGAAAAGAAGCCCAGGCGGAACCAGCGCGAACTGCCGTTCACCTCGCGCCCGACGCCCGGCACCAGCACCAGCACCAGCATCAGGCAGGCAAGCGCCATCCAGGCCACGCTGCCCTTGTACCAAAAGCGCATCGGCATCATCACCATGACCATCGCGCCGCACAGCCCCATGCCGAGGAATACCAGCTGGCGCTTGAAGTGATAGAGCTCGTCGCCGTACTGGCGGCTGGCGATTTCCACCGAGGCCGAAGTCATCATCACCAGGCCGATCACCAGCAGCAGCGCCACCATGATCAGCAGCCAGGGATCGCCGTAATAGGTTCTGGCGCGATAGCTGTGCGGAAGTGCGTAGACGCTCATCAGTGCAACGCCTCCACGGCCTTGACGAACATCTCGCCGCGATGCTCGTAGTTGCGGAACATGTCGAAGCTGGCGCAGGCCGGCGACAGCAGCACCACGTCGCCGGGCACGGCGGCTTCGTCCGCCAACCGCACCGCCGTTTGCAGATCGTCGGCGTGGCGCACGGGCACCGCGCCGGTCAAGGCGCGTTCGATGCGTATGGCATCCTCGCCGAACAGGATGGCGAGCTTGCCGGCCTGTGCCAACGCCGGCGCCAGACCGGAAAAATCCGCGCCCTTGCCGACGCCGCCGGCAAGCAGGATCACCGGGGCGCTGGCGCCAAGGCCGGTAATGGCCGCAACGCTGGCACCGACATTGGTGCCCTTGGAATCGTTGTACCAATTGACGCCGTTGCGCGTGGCCACCCACTGGCAGCGATGCGGCAGCCCGGGAAATTCGCGCAACGCCTGCACCATGGCCTCCAGCGGCAGGCCGGCGGCGCGGCCGAGCGCCAGCGCCGCCAGGGCGTTCGCCACGTTGTGGCGGCCGGCAATGCGCATTTCATCCGCGGCAAGCAGCGCTTCGTCGCTGCGGCACAGCCAGAGGCGTTGACCGTCTTCGCGGATGCCGAAATCGTCGGCGCCCACCGCCGCGTCGAGACCGAAGCTGCTCAGCACAGCGCCATCCGGAAGCCGCGGCACGGTGGCGGCATCGTCGCGATTGACGACGATGTGGCGCGCGCCCTGGAAAATGCGCTGCTTGGCGTCGGCGTAGTCGGCCAGGCCGGCGTAGCGGTCCATGTGGTCTTCGCTCAGGTTGAGGATGGTGGCCACCTTGGCGCCGAGATCACTTGTGGTTTCCAGCTGAAAGCTCGACAGCTCCAGCACCACCAGTTCGGGCGCGGTGAAACCCGGCTGCAGCAGATCCAGCACCGGCGTGCCGATATTGCCCGCCACCGCCACCGACCAACCGGCGCAGCGCGCCATCTCGCCCAGCAGGGTGGTCACCGTGGTCTTGGCGTTGGAGCCGGTGATCGCCACCAGCGGCGCCTGCACGGCCTTGGCGAACAGGTCGATGTCGCCGGTGATGCGCACCCCGTTGGCAATCGCCGCCTGCACCGCCGGCTGTGCCAGCGCCACGCCGGGGCTCATCACCAGTGCTTGCGCCGCACTCAGCGTGGCGGCGTTCAGCGGACCGAATTCCACCGGCACGCCGGGAAATTGCGCGGCGAATTCCTGTGCGCCGGACGGCGCGGCGCGGGTATCGACGACCACGAAGGGCAGGCCCTGGCGCTGCAGATAACGGGCGCAGGACAGCCCGGTCTTGCCCAGACCGACCACCACGTATTTGCCCGCGCTGTCGATGCCCATGCCTGTCATCTCAGTTTCAGCGTCATCAAGCCGAACAACACCAGGATCACTGTGATGATCCAGAAGCGCACGATTACCCGCGGCTCCGGCCAACCCTTGAGTTCGAAATGGTGATGCAGCGGCGCCATGCGGAAGATGCGTTTGCCGGTGAGCTTGAACGAAGCCACCTGCAGCACCACCGACAGCGTTTCCATGACGAACACGCCGCCCATGATCACCAGCACGATTTCATGCCGCACGATGATCGCCACGATGCCGAGCGCGGCGCCAAGCGCCAGTGCGCCGACGTCGCCCATGAAGATCTGTGCCGGGTAGGTGTTGAACCACAAAAAGCCCAATCCCGCGCCCGCCAGCGCACCGCAGAAAATGGTCAGCTCGCCGGCGCCGGCGATGTAGGGAATGTTGAGGTAGGTGGAAAATTCCGCATGGCCCACCAGGTAGGCGATCACGCCAAGTGCGCTGCCCACCATCACCGTGGGCAGGATCGCCAGGCCGTCGAGCCCGTCGGTGAGATTCACCGCGTTGCTGAAACCCACCACCACGAAATAGCCGAACACGATGTAGAACAGGCCCATGTTGAGCGCCACGTTCTTGAAAAACGGAATGATCAGTTGCGTTTCCGCCGGCGTTTGCGCCTGGTAATACAGGAAGGTCACCGCGATGAAACCGAACACCGACTGCCAGAAATATTTCCAGCGTGCCGGCAGGCCCTTCGGATTACGCTCGAACACCTTGCGGTAGTCGTCCACCCAGCCGATGGCGCCGAAGGTGGCGGTAACGCCCATCACCACCCACACGTAGGCATTGCTCAGGTCCGACCACAGCAGGCTGCTGGCGAGGATGCTGATCAGGATCAGCGAACCGCCCATGGTGGGCGTGCCGGCCTTGCTGAGATGGCTCTGCGGACCGTCGTTGCGCACCACCTGGCCGATCTGGTGATAGTTGAGGCGCTCGATCAGCCAGGGGCCGATCATCAGCGACAGCACCAGCGCGGTGAGCACGCCCATCGTGCCGCGCACGGTGAGGTACTGGAACACCGTGAAACCGGTGTAGAACTGCGCCAGATAGTTGGTGATCCAGAGCAACATGTTTTAGTTCTCTTCCTGTACGAGTCGGGCAACCACCCGTTCCATGCCGGCACTGCGCGAACCCTTCACCAGCACCGTCACCTGCGGCGCCAAGCGCGGCAGCACCGCCTGCACCAACGCCTGCCAGTCGGGCGCATGCACGCCGCCGCCACCGAAGGCCTGCACCGCCAGCTGCGTGAGCGGACCGGTTCCCATGAAATGCTCAATGCCCTGCTCACGCGCGTAGCAGCCGAGTTCCTGGTGGGCTTTTTCCTTTTCGTCGCCAAGCTCGCCCATGTCGCCCGCCACCACGATGCGGATGCCGCCCTGCCGCTTGAGCACGTCGATCGCCGCCTTGAACGAAGCGGGACTGGCGTTGTAGGTGTCGTCGAGCAATACCGCGCCGGCGCGCCCTTTACGCACCACCAGCCGTCCCTTGACGCTGGCCATCGCCGCCAGCGCTGCCGTTACCTGTTCCGGCGTGGCGCCCGCTTCCATTGCCATGGCGGCCGCGGCAAGCGCGTTGGCCACGTTGTGGCGGCCGGGCAAGGCCAGTTGCACGTCGAAGGCGCCACGCGGCGTGCGCAGGCTGAAACGCGAACCCTGCAGGCCCAGGTCTTCATGGCGTTCCACCGCATAGTCGGCATTCGGCTTGCCCGCGGCGCTGATGCCGATCACCTGCTGGCGGCGCTGCACGTTCACGCGCGGCGGAATGTAGGGGTTGTCCAGGTTCACGATCGCCCTGCCCGCTTCATTCAGGCCCTGCCACAGTTCGGCCTTGGCATCGGCCACGCCCTCGATGCTGCCGAAGCCTTCGAGGTGGGTGGGCTCCACGTTGTTGATCAGCGCGATGTCCGGCGCGGCGAGGCGGGTGGTATAGGCGATTTCGCCGGGGGCGTTGGCGCCCATCTCGATCACGGCGAAGCGATGTTCGGCGCCGAGCTGCAACAGCGTGAGCGGCACGCCGATGTCGTTGTTCAGGTTGCCGCGGGTGGCAAGCACGGCGCCGCAGTGCGCCAGGATCGCGGCGGTCATTTCCTTCACCGTGGTTTTGCCCTGGCTGCCGGTGAGGCCGAGCACCACGGCCTGGCTGCGCTTGCGGTTGTCCTGCGCCAGTTGCCCAAGCGCGATGCGCGAATCGGCCACCCGCACGGTGGGCAGCGGTGTCTGCACGGCGGTGCTGACCAGGGCGCCCATCGCACCACGTGCCTGCGCCGCAGCCACGAACGCGTTGCCGTCGAAATTCGGTCCCGTCAGCGCCACGAACAAGTCGCCGGGCGCAAGCGTGCGCGTATCGGTGCTTACCGTATTGAAGCCGGCATCCACCCCGTGCAGGGTGCCGTCGGTGAGCCGGCTCAGTTGGGTCAGGGTCATGGTGCCGATCATTTCCGGCCTCCACGGCTGGGGGGTGCCTGCCATTGCGCCAGCGCGGCCAGCGCTTCTTCGGCATCGCTGA
>DATMFX010000483.1:0-3722 GCA_035555995.1 Hyphomicrobiales bacterium
CGAGCCCCATCAGTACCAGGGCGCCGCGACTATTGTTGTTGCGGCTGCGCGCCGCGGCCACGCCCTGTCCACGCAGCAGAAAATAACCGATCAGTCCAAGCACGGTGATGCCGTAGAGCCAGCCGATCAAACGCAGGTTGAGCCGCATGTCGCCGTTGAAGATATGGCTGAATTCGTGCGCGATCACGCCCTGCAGTTCATCGCGATCGAGCAACGCGATGCAGCCGCGGGTAACGCCGATCACCGCATCCTGCGGCGTATGTCCGGCGGCAAAGGCATTGATGCCGGCTTCTTCCAGCAGATACACCTGCGGCACCGGCACGCCGGCGGCAATGGCCATTTCCTCCACCACGTTGAGCACCTTGCGCTCCTCCATGTTGCGGGTGTTGACGTTCAGGAGGCGCCCGCCCAGGCCCTGCGCCACGGCCTTGCCGCCGGCGCGCAGCTGCAAAAAGCGGAACGCGGCGCCAAGCGCGACCACGGTAAGCACCACCGCGCTGACGCCCGCCAGGACGTCGAGCGGCAGCGTCGCTGGATCAAAGGCCGGCGCGGCGCCTTCTGTATCGGAGGTCGACAGGATCAGGGTAACGAGCAGCGTGGCGACGAGTATCAGCGAGACCACCGCGCCGATGAACAACAGCACCAGGGCGCGCGTGGTGCCACGCGCGCGCTCCTGGTGCTCGAAGAAATTCATGGGCTAACCCGTCAGAAGGCGACCTTGGGCGCCGCCTGGATCGCCTGGCTGTCCTCGAACTCCAGCAGGCTGGCATTGATGGAATGGCCGAACATGCCGGCGAGGATCACCGTGGGAAAGCTCTGGCGGAAGGTGTTGTAGGCGGTCACGGCGTCGTTGAAGGCCTGGCGGGCGAAGGCAATGCGGTTTTCGGTGCTGGTGAGCTCCTCGGACACCTGCATCATGTTCTGGTTGGCCTTCAGATCCGGGTAGGCCTCCACCACCACGTTCAGGCGGCCAAGCGCGCCGCTGAGCATGCCTTCGGCGCGGCTGAGGTCGGTCATGGCAAGCGGGCTGCCGGGCGCTGCCGCCGCGGCGGCCAGGCCGTTGACCGCCTGGTTGCGCGCGGCGGTGACCGCCTCGAGCGTTTCCCGCTCGTGGCTCAGGTAGGCCTTGGCGGTTTCCACCAGGTTGGGAATCAGGTCATAGCGGCGTTTCAGTTGCACTTCGATCTGCGAGAACGCGTTCTCGTAGCGGTTCTTCAAGGCAACCAGCCTGTTGTAGATCCCGATCACGATGAAGATCAGGACGGCCAATACGATGATCGTAACGATGATGCCCATCATTGCTCCCGTGGCTCAGTGAAGGTCGACAAGGACCGATTGTGGCATTGTGCGGGGCCGCTGGACAGCCCCTGGGGCCGCAAGAACCCAGGGGCGGGGCATGCCACAGGCGGAACAACCATGCCGCAAGCGGAACAAACAGACCAGAACGCCACAGGCTCAGGCGCCGGCGGAAACCTGGCGAATCCAGTCCTCGAGGTTGTAGTGGTTGCTGACGCGGGCGATTTTGCCGTCCCGCAGGTCGAAGAAGGCGCCGACGCGCAGCGTGTAGCCCTGCCCCCGGGCCGGCGGCAGCTCGCCGTCGGTGACGAGATAACGGCCTTCGAGCATGAATTCCGCGCTGGCGCGCTCGCCATCGGCATTGCCCATGAATACCGGATCGATCACCCGCTCCTGGTAGCAGCGCTCCATGTGCTGCAGAAATTCACGAAACAGCGCCTTGCCGTGGCGCGGGTTGCCCTGGCTGGGCTCGTGCACCACGTCGTCGGCCAGCAGCGCCAGCATTCCTTCGTAATCGCCGGCGTTGAAGCGCTGATAATACTGCTCGAGAACTGCGGTCATGAGGACTCCTGAAACGAAGAAGCCGGTAACGGGTACCGGCTTCGGTAATGAAGGTTGAACCGGGCGCCTGGCCCGGCGCGGCGCAGCCTCAGCTGCGATCCGGGTAGAGATTGTACAACTTATCGCCCACTTCCAGCCGCTCGGTCTTCACCTCGAACAGATCGCCGCTTTCGCGGCGGTGGCCGTGGGCGGTGATGGTGTCGCCTACCTGCACCAGGTCTTCGCTCAGTCCGGCGCGGCGGCTGCGGGCAGGCGGGCTGAGCAGCAGGTTCCACTGCTGGCCGTCCGCTTCCACCACCATGCGGTCGTGCGGGTTGCCGAAATGTTTTTCCACCACTTGCGCGGTGAGCGTGAAATCCTGCGTGCCGTACCAGGTCCAGCCGTGATGGGCCAGCGCCGTGCCACTGCCAAGCACCAGGACCAGCGCACCCACCCACACCGTATTGCTGTGTTTCATGTCTGCCTCCGTCACGTTGCCGATATAGGGAATAGACCGGACTGAGCCGCCTGGCTTGCAGCGCGTGCCCCCGCCCTATTCATTATTCGACTATTCGACGCCGTGCATCATGCGGCGGATCAGCGGTGCGAGCAGCAGCATCACCAGCGCGATGCCGATGGAGATGTAGCCCACCTCGGTATACACCTGGATGTACGTGGCCTTGGCCGCCGCGCTGTCGGCCAGCTGGCCGCCGATGGTTTCGGCGCCGGTGGCGGAGGCGATCACGCCGGCCAGGTAGTTGGACAGGCCGCTGTACAGGAACCAGGCGCCCATGGTCATGCCCACCGCGCGCGCCGGCGCCAGCTTGGTGACGGCGGAAAGCCCCACCGGCGACATCATCAGCTCGCCGATGGTGTGGATCCAATAGATCAGGAAGATGAACGATACCGCCGTCATGCCGGCGCCGGCCAGGCGAATGCCCGCCACCAGTACCAGAAAGCCGAGCCCCGCCAGCAGCACCGCAAACGCGAACTTGACCGGCGCCGGCGGATTGAGCCGCCGCCGCGCCAACACCACCCACAGCCAGGCCATCAGCGGCGCGAAGATCACGATGAACATGGCGTTGAGCGACTGGAACACCGGTGCCGGCACGCTGAAACCGAACAGGCTGCGGTCCACCAGGCGGTCGGTGAACAGGTTGAGCGAGGAACCGGCCTGCTCGAACAGGGCCCAGAACGGAATCTGCGCCAGGATGAAGTAGATGGCGGCCAGCATGCGGTCGCGTTCCTCGCCCTGGCAGCGCAACACGGCGAACCCCACCATCCACACCAGCACCACGATGCCGAGCAGCCCCACGTAACCTTCGTGCACCAGATGCGCGTTGGTGACGATCAGCATGCTGATGGCGATGATGCCGAGCCCCGCCAGGTAGCAGGCCTGTTCCACGCTGATCGGCCCCAGCACCTTGCGCAGCAGCCGCTTCGGATCCGGCGGTTCCGCCTTGCCTTCCAGCCAATGCTGGTGGGTGAGGAAGATCGCCAGGCCGAAGCTCATGCCGATGCCGGCCAGCCCGAAACCGTATTTCCAGCCGTAGGCGATGCCCAGGTAGCCGCACAATATCGAGGACAGGAAGGCGCCGAGGTTGATGCCCATGTAGAAGATGGTGAAGCCAGAATCGCGCCGCGTGTCGCCGAAACCGTAGAGGCTGCCCACGATGGTGGAAATGTTGGCCTTGAGAAAGCCCACCCCGGCGATGATCAGGCTGAGCGACAGGTACAGGATGTTCAGGTACAGCGGCGGCTGCCGCACTTCGGTGGTGTAGGCGCTCAGCTCGATGCTTGCCGGCAGGTTGACGGCGGCCGGATTCTCGAGCGTCATGGCGGTGGCGGTGAAGCTGATGCGTGATTCGCCCGCCGCGCTGCGGATC
>DATMFX010000484.1:0-2190 GCA_035555995.1 Hyphomicrobiales bacterium
CGCCACAGCGAATCCTGCGGCATCCAGTCCCGCAGCGCCTCGGCCAGCTGCGCCGTGGCGGCAAGCGCCTGATGCAAAACGGTGCGATAAGGTTCATGCCGCGCGCGTTCCAGCCCGGCGCGGGCAAGCCTGGCGGCGGCATCATGTTCAGGCGTCAGCGGGTCGTGCGGCAGCGCATCGTAATAACCTCGCCACACGGTGGTCACCGCCATGAACCGCCGCAAGCCATAGCCCTGCGCAAGCGCGGCCTGCAGGCGGTTGGTGGCGTATTCATACACCAGATCCTTGGCCGAGGTATTGTCCACGCCCCAATCGGCCAACCCGCGCGCCGCCTCTCCGGACACCAGGAGATGGCAAAGCTCGTGAAAGATCATCTGCGCCAGGCAGTCGTCAGGATCGAGATACTCGGCACTGGCCAGCGTCAGCGTGCCCTGCCCGTCATAGGACGCATAGGCCTCCGCCGAACGCACCACCTCGAGCCCAAGCCGCGCAGCCGCCTGCAGCCAAAGCGCATCACTGGGATCCTGATAATGGGCCTGTACGTTTCTTGCCACGGCGGTTCTGCATCGGTTTGGATGGAAAAAGAGGCGCTATTGTAAGCGATGCAGCAATTCCCCTCAGATAGGCTTGCCGGAAGGCCGCAATCCGCTGCAACGGCAACGTGGACGAATCCAGACAGCCTCTTTATCCTTGCCGCATCCGTCCTTCCATTTGCGTAGACCCCTTATGAACTATTGGCTGATCAAATCCGAACCCTACGAATTCAGCTGGCAACAACTGCAGGAAGACAAGAAAACCGACTGGACCGAGGTGCGCAACTACGCGGCGCGCAACAACCTGCGCGCGATGCGCAAGGGCGATCTGGCGTTTTTCTATCACAGCAACGTGGGGCAGGAGATCGTGGGCATCGCCAAGGTGTCGCGCGAACACTTTCCCGATCCCACGGCCGAACAGGGCGACTGGTCGGCCGTGGAGTTCAAGCCGTACAAAGCCTTCAAACAGCCGGTGACGTTGAAAACGCTGAAGCAGGATCCCTATTTCAAGGACATGGACCTGGTGCGCCTGGGCCGTCTCAGCGTCGGCAAGGTCACGCCGGAACACTTCGCCAGAATCTGCGAGATGGGCGGCATCGAGGCCTGAAGCGCGAATTCGCTGCTTTTCGCCGCTGTCCCTTGATTTTTTTCATACCGGCACCACAACCGGAACAATCCATCCGCTCCGGCAGGTAAGGACCCATGTCCCCGCAGCGCCAGCATGAACGCAGCACTACCGGCGCGGTCGACGCCTTCCGGTACGTTTTCCTGCTGCCGCTGTTCGCGCTGCTGCTCGCCGCCTGGGCAAGTACGGCGCATCCGCTGCACCCGTCGCTGGCGGAAGAAGCCAGCGATATGCATGGGCCGGTGGCCACACTCTCGTCCGCGCGCGAACAACTACTGCCGCAGCGCCGTGCCGACGAAGGGTGGCTTTCTTCGCCACCCAATCCCACGCCGCTGCCTGCCGCCGCCTTTGCACTTACGCTGTCCCTCTCGGCGCTTGCGCGTCCCCGTGCCGTCGCGGCGCCCGTCCCCTCCCTGCCCCTGGTGCTGCGTCCCGCCGCACCGCGTGCCCCTCCACGTATTCCTGCCCGGGCCTAAAGCCCACCTTTGCTGACATTCCCATCAAGCGGGTAACACCACGCCACCGAGCCTCGCGCCGGTGGCGTCGCGTGCCCGCCAGCACTTCAGGAATACGCCATGCCTATCAAGACTTCACGGGGCCTCATCTGGGCCCTGGTACTGCTGCTGGTCTGCGCCAGCGCACTGCCGAATTTTCTTTCCGAATCCACACTGGCCAGATTACCCGACTGGTACCGCACCAATCAGCTCACGCTTGGACTGGATCTGCGCGGCGGCTCCTACCTGCTGTTGCAGGTGGACGTCGACGACCTGCTGCAAACGCGCAACCAGCAAGCCGCCAATGAACTCGCACAGGCTTTGCGCGAGGCCCGCATCACGCACGAACGTCCCACGATCAATGCCGAAGGCTTCGCCATTGCCCTGCGCAATCCCGCGCGAACCGAAGAGGCGGCACAGCTGGCGCGCAGCTTGCTGCTGAATCAGGCCGGCGCGCAGCCGCCCTACGCCATCGACGTCACCCCTGGGCGCATGCAAGTGCCGGTGCGGCGTCCCTACGTGGACACCACGGTGAACG
>DATMFX010000485.1:0-12319 GCA_035555995.1 Hyphomicrobiales bacterium
GATCAGAGACGGGGACCGACCGTGACCCAGTAGCGCGTGCGGCGCTCGATGCGCAGCGGCAGCGTGCGGGACAACAGGGCCAGGGCGGAATCGGTGTCGATCAGCGAGAGCGCGCCGGAGGTGAGCATATCGGCTGCTGCGGGGTCGCAGCGCAGCACGCCGGGGCGGTAGCGGGCCAGCTCATTGATCACGTCGCCCAGGCGCATGTCCTTGGCCAGGAGCATGCCGCGCTCCCACAGCGCGGCATTGTCGTCGGCCGGCTGCACCGCTTGCAGCGCGCCGGCCGTGAACGCCATCTGTTCGCCAGCCTGCACCACAGCCGCCTGGGTAGAGGCAGCCGGGCGCGCTTCGACCGCGCCCTCGAACACGGCGACGCGGGTACTGTCATCGAGACGGCGCACGTTGAAGCGGGTGCCGAGCGGCCGCAGGCTGCCCTGGGCGGTACGCACGATGAAGGGGCGCGGCGTGGGCGATGGATCTGTCGCGGTGGTGATGAGAATCTCGCCGGCCAGCAGCGCAAGGTGCCGTTCGGTGGTCGTGAAGGCCACGTCCACCGCCGTGGCGGTGTTGAGCACCAGCCGCGTGCCATCGGCCAGGGTAATGGTCTTCTGTTCGCCCGTGGCGGTACGCAGGTCGGCCGTCCATTCCTGCCAGGGCGCGTGGCGCCAAGCCAGCCAGCCGGTTGGCGCAGCCAGCAGCAACATGCCAAGCAGATGCAGGGCCTGCCGCCGGTCGTGGCGGTGCTCCAGGCTCTTGAGTGCGTCCTTGCCGATGTTGGCGGGCACTTGGTTGAACGTGCGCAAAACGGTTTGCGCGCGCGTCCAGGCGGCCTCGTGCGCCGGGCTCTGCCGGCGCCAGCGGTCGAATGCCTGGCGCTCGGTGTCGGTCGGCGTGTCGTAGTGGAGGGTCACGGCCCAGTCGGCGGCCTCCTTGAGCAAAGCGGTGTCGATAATGGCAGCGGATGACATGGCGGATTGTCCCGATCGTGTCAGGCGACAGCCATGCAGGCCATCAGCGCTTTGTGGATATGCCGGCGCACCGTGATCACCGGGGTATTCGTGCGCTCGGCGATTTGGTGCAGTGTCAGCCCGTCGAGCTGGGCCAGCAGGAACACCTGGCGCGTGCGCGCCGGCAGGCTGGCGAGCATGGCGTCGATGCGCAGCAATGCCTCGATGATGATCAGGCGCGTTTCCGGGGACGGAGCTTCCGGTTCTGGCAGGTGGGCCAGCGCGTCGAGGTAGGCACGCTCCACGTCCTGGCGCCGCCAGTGGTCGATAACCAAACCCCGGGCAACGTGCGTGAGCAGCGCGCGGGGCTCCTCGCCGAGCTGCGCCGGCAGCCGGCGGGAGACCATGACGCGCACGAAAGTGTCATGCGCCAGGTCCGCCGCGTCGGCGGCGTTGCCAAGCTTGCGACGCAGCCAGCCGTACAGCCAACCGTGATGGGTGGTGTACAGGGCGTGAACCTGCTGGGTTGCACTATCGGCCGCCGACACGACGCCTCCTTACCACCGGTCGGGCACGTGTGCGGACCAGAAGACTAATGAGAATTATTCGCATCTTATTGCATCCTGGTAAGATGCGGCAAGTTCGATGCCCAATAAAAAATTCTTACGGGATTCGTTCCCTCGTTCGGCATGGAAGGTGAAATCACCTTTACCGGCTCCAAGGGGTCCTTCCATGCCAATGCGCCACCGTCTGCTGTCCCGTCTCGTTTCCCTGGCCCTCGTGCCCTACTGCCTGACTCTGGGCGCGCTGCCCGGCAGCGCCATGG
Source organism: Hyphomicrobiales bacterium (assembly GCA_035555995.1). Taxonomy (GTDB): domain Bacteria; phylum Pseudomonadota; class Gammaproteobacteria; order Pseudomonadales; family Pseudohongiellaceae; genus CAILUG01. The sequence goes on from DATMFX010000485.1 coordinate 1,774, forward strand.
CCCAGAACGGCGCCATCCAAAGCGACCAGCAGGGTTCCTACGCCCTGCCCGCCGACAACCTCAGCAGCTCGCTCAATGCCCTGGCGCGCCAGAATGGCCTGACCCTGTCGGTGGCGCCCGCGCTCGTGGCCGGCAAGCGCGCACCGGCGCTCACGGGCAACTACACCACCGCGCAGGCACTCGACCTGCTGCTTGCCGGCAGCGGCCTGGCCTGGACGCTCGATCCCCAGGGCGTCCTGATCCTGAGCGCGCGCGACGGCGGCGCGCTGCTGCTCGGCCCGGTGCGCGTGGAAGCAAGCGGCGGCAACATCCTGCCGCCGGCCTTCGCTGGCGGCCAGGTGGCGCGTGGCGCACGGCTGGGGCTGCTGGGCAACCGCGACCTCATGGACACGCCCTTCAACGTCACCAGCTATTCTGCGGAACTGATCGAGAACCAGCAGTCGTATTCGATCGGCGACGTCGTGGCCAACGATCCCTCCATCCGCAACCCCTATGCACGCGGCGCCGAAACCGACGAATTCATCACGCGCGGCTTCATCACCTACAACCGCGACGTGGCCTTCAACGGGCTTTACGGCATCCTGCCGTTCTCCACGATTCCCGCGGAAATCGTCGAACGCGTGGAAGTGCTCAAGGGTCCCGGCGCGCTGCTCAACGGCATGCCGCCAAGCGGCACCATCGGCGGCAACATCATGGTGATGCCGAAGCGCGCCGAGGACGACCCGATCACCCGCTTCACCGCCTCGCACAGTGCACGCTCGCTCCTGGGCGGACACCTGGACCTCGGCCGCCGCTTTGGCGCCAACCAGCGCTATGGCGCGCGCGTCAATGCCGTCCAGCGTGGCGGCGATCTGCAATTCGACCCGGGCCACGAACACCAGGGCGCAGTAGCGGGCGCTTTCGACTATCGCGGCGAGCGTATGCGCGCCAGCCTCGATCTCGGCTACCAGGACCGCAAGCTCGACGCCCAGCAAACCTTTCTCTTCAACTTTCTGATCGAACCCGGCGTGGCGCCGCCCGAGGCCGACAGCAACTGGGTGCCGCCGTGGACGTTCTGGAACTACCGTACCGCGTTTGGCGCGGGACGCGTGGAGTTCGACCTCAGCGACAATCTCGACGCCTACGCCGCGTTTGGCCTCAAACACGAGGACTCGGCCAGCGTGCAGACCATCATGAGCCTGCGCGACACCGCCGGCACCCTGCGCGCCACGCCCTATCACCAGAGCGGCTACCAGAACACGCGCAGCGGCGAAACCGGCGTCAACCTGCGCTTCGTCACCGGTGGCATCACGCACCAGGCCGTGGCCAGCGCCAGCCTGTACGACCTCGACAGCGGCGACCTCAACACCTCCGCGAGCGACTTCGTGTTCTCCAACCTCTATGCGCCCACCGCCGCCCCGATGCCCACCTTCGCGCCGCTTCCCGCCCTGTTCCAGACGGCGGGGGCGAAACTGCAAAGCGTCGGCATCGCCGACACCCTGGGCCTGCTCGACGACAAGGTGTCGCTGACGCTCGGCCTGCGCCAGCAGCGGGTGAAAAGCGAATCGTTCAGCAATACCACCGGCGCGCTGGTGTCCTCTTATGATGAATCGGCGCTGACGCCCGCCGTGGGCCTGGTGCTCAAGCCTTTCGATGCAGACCTTTCGGTCTATTTCAACTACATCGAAGGCCTGTCGCAGGGACCCACCGCGCCAAGCACCGCCGCCAATGCCGGCGAGATCTTCGCGCCCTACGAATCCACCCAGTACGAAGCCGGCCTGAAGCTGGACCGCGGCACCTTCGGCGCCACGGTGGGCGTGTTCGAGATCGAACGCCCCACCGGTTTCACCGATCCCGTGACCAACCGCTATGACCTCGACGGCGAACAGCGCCACCGCGGCCTGGAATTGAACCTGTTCGGCGAGCCCGTCGCGGGCCTGCGCCTGCTTGGCGGCGCCGCCTACACGCAGGCCGATCTGACCAAAACCCAGAACGGCCTCTACCAAGGCAACGACGCGGTAGGCGTACCCGCGCTGCAGGTGAATCTCTACGGGGAATGGGATGCGCCGTTCCTGCCCGGGCTTACCCTGTCGGTGCGCGTCATCCATACCGACCGGCAATACCTGAACAACGCCAATACGCAATACATCGACAGTTGGGAACGCTACGACCTCGGCGCCCGCTATACCCTGCGCATCAACGGCAAGGCGGTGACGCTGCGCGCCAACGTGGAGAATGCGCTCGACCGCAACTACTGGTCGTCCACTTCGCGTGAATCGCTGTACATGGGCGCACCGCGCACGCTGTTGCTGTCGGCGACGATCGACCTGTAGGCATGGGCGGCTTCGTGGCCACGCGGCGCGGCAGATTGACGCGCCCGCTGATGGTCGTGGCGCATCGCTGCCTCGGGCTGGCACTGGCGGGATTCCTGGCCCTCGCCGGACTCACCGGCAGCGTGCTCACCTTTCAGCACGAACTCGATGCCTGGCTGAATCCGGCGCTGTTCCGCGCCCAGACGCGCGGGCCCGCGCTGCCGCCTTCGGCCCTGATCGCGGCGCTCGCGCGTTTCGAGCCCCGCGCCCAACCGATCCAGCTCACGCTGGCGACGACGCCCGGCATGACGGTGATGATCGGCGTCGCCGCGCGCCCGGATCCGCGCACCGGAGCAAGGGCGCCGCTGGGTTATTCCCAGGTGTTTATCGATCCGGCCAGCGGCCATATCCAGGGCACGCGCCAAAGCGGCGCCTGCTGCCTGCAGCGGGAAAACCTCATCGGCTTCCTGTACGACTTGCATTTCACCCTGCATCTGCCGGGGCTGTGGGGCGTGTGGGTGATGGGCGTGGTGGCGTTCGTGTGGATGCTCGACAGCGGCATCGGCTTCTACCTGACGCTGCCGCCACGCGCCGCATTGTCCTTCTGGCGACGCTGGGCGCCGGCCTGGAAAATCAAGAGGGATGCCGGCCCCGCGCGGCGCATCTACGACCTGCACCGCGCCAATGGCCTGTGGTTCTGGCCGCTGCTGCTCATGCTGGCGCTGAGCAGCCTCAAGCTCAATCTGGATGCCGAGATATTCAAACCGATGGTGTCGCTGTTTTCGCCGGTCACACCCACCGTGTACGAAACGCGCGGACCGTTCCAGAATACCGAGGCCCTGTTGTCATTCGACATGGCCTACGCACGGGGTTTGCAGGAAGCCGCGCGGCGCGGCTGGGATCTGCCGCTCAGCCAGCTCTACCATGAACGCGCCTACGGCCTTTACGCGGTGCGTTTCGGGACGCCCGACACCCCCGGATTCGGCCGGCGCTGGCTGTACTTCGACCATCACGACGGCCACCTGCTGGGCGATTCCATCCCCGGCACCGGCAGTGCCGGCGACGTTTTCAGCGCCTTGCAGTTGCCGCTGCACGGCGGCAAGCTCATCGGCCTGCCAGGCCGCATCCTCATCTGCCTGACCGGCGTCGCCATCGTCCTGCTCTCGGTTACCGGCGTGCTCATCTGGTGGCGCAAGCGCCGTTGAAGCATGGAATCCCGGTTACGCCGGCCTGAAGGCAACTCTACAGGGATGCCGCCACGGCGCCCACCAGCAACACGGCGGCACCACAGCGCGTGATCCACAGCGGCCGGTAGGTGAGCAGCATGGCCTGCAGCAGCGCGGCCACCGTCAAAAGGCCGCACCACAGCACGATGCCCACCGCCGTCCCCTGCGCGGCGATGGCCGGCGCCAATGCCAGCGCCAGGCTGCAATAGCCCACGCCGCGCAGCGTCCATACCTGCGTACGCGACGGAGTGCCCTGCGGCCACAGCTGCCGATAGTGGCGGTTCATGGACAGGCTGAGGCAGATGAAGCCGAGAAAACAAAGGGCGAAAGCGAGGGTGGTCATGGGGGGTTCTCTCAAGGGCAGTGCAGGGGAATTCAAAAGATGGACCAACGATGGCAGAAGATGGAGAGTACAGCGTTACGCGAAGCCAAGAAACAGGAATGATACTCATTCGCACAATAAATCCAATAGAATACCCGTCACTTCTCCCCTCTCCGGACTGCCACGGCCCCATGCCATGACCAAGCTCTTCACGCTGCTCTGCTGTTTCGCGCTCCTGCTGCCAATGGGCTGTGCCACCCTTGACGCCGCTCGCGAATCGGCCGACGGCGACACGCCGCCGATCACGGCGGTGAACTACCGCCTTTTTCGCGGCGACGGTACGCAGGCAAGCTGGGAGGAACTGATCGCCGCCACCAAGTCGGCCACCGTCACGTTTCTGGGGGAACAGCACGACGATCCGGTGGCGCACCATCTCGAACAATCGATACTGCGCGACACGCTGACGCCCAACCTGGCGCTGTCGCTGGAAATGTTCGAGCGTGATGCGCAACTGCCGCTCGACGAATACCTGGCCGGGCAGATCACCGAACAGCACCTGATCGCCAGCGGCCGCGCCTGGAGCAACTACGACCCCGATTACCGCTTGCTGATCGAATTCGCGCGGGACAACCATCTGCCCGTGCTCGCCGCCAACGCGCCGCGCCGCTACGTCAACCTCGTCAGCCGTGAGGGGCCACAGGCGCTGCAGGCCCTGAGCGAAGCGGCCAGGCACTATCTGCCCCCGCTCCCCTATGCGGACGCCTCCACGCCTTACGCGGAAAAGTTCTACCAGGTGATGGAGGAAAACCGCCGCAGCAGCGAGGCTACCAACGCAGAGGACACCGCCACACCGGCCACGCCCGAAGACGCGCAAAAGCAGGCGGAAGAAGACCAGGCGAAATTGCAGCGCAGCCTGCAGGCGCAATCCCTGTGGGACGCCACCATGGCGCATGCCATCGCCACCTTTCTCGAAGACAATCCCGCCGGCCGCGTGCTTCACGTCAACGGCAGCTTCCACAGCGCGCAGCATCTTGGCATTCCCGAGCACCTGGCCCGCTATCGGCCCGGCGCTTCGATGCTGGTGATCACCCTGGTGCCCGACAAACTTTTCCCCGCGTTCGACCACGGCGCGCTGAATGGGCTGGGCGATTTCGTGATCGTGACCGATCCGGCGCTGCAACCGGTGTACCAAGACGAGTAGATGAACGCATGAACGCCGCAGGCCCCAGGGCATGCGTATTCATCTGGGGCCCATCCGCACCCGCTTCGGCACCACGCCAAAGCGGCGTTTGAACGCCGTGGCAAAATTCGCCGGGCTGCCGTAGCCCACCGCATAGGCCGCCACTGAAACCGGCGCGCCATCCTCCAGCGCCTGCCGCGCGCGCTGCATCCGGTGTTCATGCAGATAAGCGAACACCGTGGTGCCGAATACCTGGCGGAACTGGCGCTGCAGGGTATCGACACCCAAACCGAATTCCCGCGTCAGTTCTTCCATGGTGAGCGGGCGGGCGCACTCGCTTTCCAGCCAATCCCGCACATGGTACAGGCGGCGCAGAATGCGGGCATCCAGTTGGGGTGACGGCGCCACGGCGTCGAAGCCATTCAGACTATGTACCAACAATTCCAATACTTTGCTTTCGCGCTGCAGGCACGCCAGCGGCGTCATTGCATCGCCCGTGCCCAGCACCAGCAGTTGTTCGGCAAGAATCACTGCCCGTTCCGAAGGCACGCTGGATACCAGCGCCGCGCCGATTCCCCGCCCTTTCAGCAGCGGTGCCAACGAACCGTAATGACCCAGCCGGTTGCGCTCCAGCCAGTCGGGCGAAATCTGCAAGGCCAGATGGCGCAAGCGCATGTCGCCATCGAGGCTGCGGGAAAAACCTACCGGCTGGGCCGTGCTGAACACGCTCATGCGCGGCGCCGGCGCTTGCCGGTCGCGGTGCTGCACCCCGAAATGGCAGCGCTGCCGCGCAAAGCGCAGCTCGGTTCGCCCCTCCAGCAGAAAGGACAGGTTGAGCGAGGGGGCTATCTCGCCTTCCTGCCGCTGGACGCCATCGGTACGCAGGTCGACCGTATGCAACGTCAAGCCGCTCTGAATTTCCACGAAGGCAAGCCGATTGGCCGCCATGCCCGGCGTGGCGGGTGGAGCAAAGGTCTTACCGGCTTTCGCAAACATCTTGTCGCTCCTGAGGCAACGGGATATCCGAAAATAAGAATTCTTCTCATTTGAACCGGAATCCTACCATGCACCACCCAGAATTTCGCATGCTTGTGGCGGCACGGCCGGCGGGCTTGAAGACGCTCGCGGGCGCCATCGTCCTGCTGCTCTGCCCGCCGGCATCGGCCCAGGAGCAGGCGGCAGCGACCGCACCCATCACCCTGCCACCGCTCACGGTATCGACGCTCCCCGTGGAAGCGACAGCCGGACGGACGGGCACGAAGGCCGACATTCCCCTGATCGAAACTCCACAATCGATCTCGGTGGTCACGCGCGAACAGCTCGAGGATCGCGCCGCCACCACCGTGGGGCAGGCGCTACGCTACACGCCGGGCGTCGTGGCCGAGTGGCGCGGCCTGTCCAGCGGCAAGTACGACCATATCGTGGTGCGCGGCTCCGCCGGCTACACGGTGGATGCCTATTGGGACGGCCTGAAGATTCCCGGCATGGGTTCCATCGGCGGCGCTTCGCCCGATCCGTATTTTCTGGAACGCGTCGAAGTGCTGCGCGGCCCCGCCTCGGTGCTGTACGGCCAGGGCGCCACCAACGGCCTGGTGCATCTGGTCAGCAAGCTGCCGGCTTCCGCCGCCGCACGCGAGTTGCGCCTGACGGCCGGCAGCTTCGGCTATGGGCAGCTGGCCCTGGATTTCACCGGCCCCGTCGACGGCAACGGCAGGCTGTTCTATCGCCTGGTTGGCGTCGGGCTCGACACCGACAGCCCGGTGGACAGGGTGCATGAACGAAGAATCGGCATCGCGCCTTCGCTCACCTGGCGGCCGGACGCCGCCACCTCGCTCACCCTGAGCGGCAACTACCAGCACGACCCCGATCTCGGCTACTACGATACGCGCCCGGTGATCGGCACCGCCCTCCCCAACCCGCTGGGACAAGTGCCGGAAAACTTCTTTGCCGGTGAACCGGGCGTCGATGCCTCCGATCGCAGCCACCGCGCGCTCGGCTACGCGTTCGAGCATCGCTTCGGGGAAAACTGGTCGTTCCGCCAGAACCTGCGTCAGGTGGCCGCCGACTACGACTGGCAAGTGGTGGCGTTCCAATCGCTGCGCCCGGACAATCGCACCGCCAATCGCTACTACTCGCGCATCGTTCGCTCCGGCACCGGGCTGCAGCTCGACAACCAGCTGCAGGGACGCATCACTGGCATGGGAATCACGCACACCGTGCTCATCGGCCTGGATCACCAGCGCGAAGACTTCGACAACATCACCTACGCGGGCAGCGCCGATCCGATCGATATCTTCGCGCCCGTCTACGGCGGCGCCGTGAACATTCCTGCCCAGCCACGCGGCAATGCCCGGCAAAAGTCGCGGCAAAATGGCTTCTATCTGCAGGATCAGATTCGCCACAACCGCCTGGCGCTGCTTCTGAGCGCCCGCCGCGACCACACCGCGAACCGTTCCTACAACCGCCCAGCGGCGCAACTGTCGGAGGCGTCCGACCAGGCCAGCACCTGGCGCGCGGGCGCCGTGTATCTCTTCGACAACGGTTTCGCGCCCTACCTGAGCCACGCCGAATCCTTCCAGCCCGTCAGCGGCTTCGACGCCGCCGGCAGGCCCTTCCAACCGGCGCGCGGCAAACAGCTCGAACTGGGCACGCGCTGGCAGAGCGTCAGTGGCAATACCCTGTTCTCGCTCGCGGTCTTCAGGCTCGATGAAGACAACCTGTCCATGCCGGACCACAACAACCCGGGCTTCAGCATCCAACTCGGCGCGGTCGGCACGCGCGGCGTCGAACTCGAAGGCAATTTTTCACCGTTCGCCAATCTGCATCTGCAGGTGAGCTACAGCCATCTCGACAGCGAAATCCAGTACGGCAGCGCCCAGGAACTTGGCAATAGCCGCCCGAACGTTCCTGAAAATTCCGCCTCGCTCTGGGCCGACTACGCCTTCCCCGGCGTCTTGAATGGATTCGAAGCAGGCCTGGGGCTGCGCTACGTCGGCGCCTCGCCGGCCAATACCGCCAACTCCTTCTCGGCACCGTCGTACACGCTGGCGGATCTCGCCCTGCACTACGATCTTGGCCGCGCCAACGAGGGCTGGCGCGGCGCGCAGTTGGACCTCAACGTCAAGAACCTGCTCGACGAGGACTATGTGGGCAGTTGCGGCGGCGCCAGCGTTGCCGGGGGTTACTGCTGGGCCGGTTATCCGCGCACCCTGAGCGCAACGCTCAGCTATCACTGGTAGGCCGGGCCATGACGCATACCCGGAAAAAACACGTCTGGCCCGCGCCAGGGCCGAAAGCCATCGCCGGCAATGACGACAGCCAGACGCCACGCCATCCAATGCAACCGGCGCGGCCCCGGCGCATGCGCGGCCGCCGCCTCTGGTTGACCGTGCACCTGTGGATCGCGCTGGCCGTCGGCGCGCTTCCCGCACTGCTGGGCCTGAGCGGCGCCGCCCTGGTGTTGAAGGGTCCGCTGCTGCGCTTCGACTTCGGCTCGGCCACGTTCGATGTGGCCAGAACGCCGGCATCGCAGTGGCGCACCGGGGAGGAATGGGCGGAGCAGGCGCTCGCGCACTATCCCGACATCGACAGGGTGATGGGCATTACCGCGCCCGGCGCCGGGCCGCTACCCACCGATGCGGCAGTGATCACGGCGCTGCTGCGCGACGGCGGCTACGGCTTCGTCACGGTCGATCCCGCCACGGCGCGTCCGCTCGGCTTTTTCCGCTATGGCGAAGGCTGGCTGTTTACCCTGCTCGATTTCCACCGCCATCTGCTGTTGCCGGAGGCGGTCGAGGAATTGGGTGAAACGGTCGTAGCCTGCTCAGGATTGCTGTTGCTGGTTTCCATAGGCAGTGGCCTGTATCTGTGGTGGCCACGGGAGCGGGGTTGGCGCCATGCCTTTACCCTCCGGCGCGGCGCGGCATGGTGGCGCTCGCTGCACACCAGCGTAGCGGCAGGGTGCGCGCTGCCGCTGATCCTGCTGGCGATCAGCGGCGTGATGCTGGCCAGACCGGACTGGCCCGGCAGCGCTCAACTCCGATCCGTACTCGGGGGCGACGCCACGGTGCAAACATTGCACGCCGCCCTGCTGCTGGGCTGGCCAGGGCGGATACTGGTGCTTGCAGCAGGCCTGAGCCTGCCCTTCCTTTATGGCACGGGCCTGTGGCTATGGTGGCGCGGGATCAGAGGTTACCGAGCAGATAACCGACGCTGAGCAGAACCAACCCCACGGCGCTGTAGCGCAGCACCTTGCGGAAGCGCCGCTTGTTCGGCAGCAGCAGCACCAGGCCCGCCAGGGAAAAGATCACCAGCAACACGCCACTGATGTCGATCAGCCAGTCCCACAGCAGGTCGACGTTCCTGCCCTTGTGCAGATCGTTGAGGAAGGCCACCAGGCCGAAATCGGTGCTTTCGACAAAGGCTTCGCCAAGTTCCTGGTCGATCTCCACCAGCACCATGCGGCCCGGCGCCTGATAGTCCACCACCAGGATTTCATCCTCGTAGGACAACACGGCGCGGTCGAGGCGCACGCCGAAGCGCTCGCGCAGAAAACGCTTCAACGGCTCCGATTCGATGATGCGGCCGTCCGCGTCGCGCGGCAGATCCGGCAGTGTATCGAGTGTTTCCGAGCTGGTGCTCGGCTGCCCCGTCATCAGGGTGGCGTTGTTGAGCGTGATGCCGGTGATGGCGAAAAACACCAGCGCCAGCAGCAGCGCGATGGACAGATAAACATGGATGGTGCGGGAAATGGAGACGAACTTGGGATTCATGAAAGCAGCCAATGATCCGGAAGAGCCGCGCAGCATAGCCGCCTCTGCCCAAGAGGGTCTACCGCTGCGGCGGGAACGGCACGGATCCGCATGACAAATCCACATAATTTCCGCAGTCTGGCGGGAGCCTGCTCTGGCGTAAGCGGCGGAAATGCCTACCATTGCCTCTTTCGCTTCCCCGAGTAGTCCATGACGTTCCTGCTTCGCTTGCTGTCCCGCCTACTGTTCATCGCGCTGGCGTTCGGCACCGCACCGGCATCCGCGCAATCCGAGCCGCAGGAATTCACGCGGCACTATGACGGCGTGCTCGGCACTTCGTTCGACCTGACGCTGTTCACCCCGGCAAACACCGATACCGAAGCGGCTGCGGCGGCGGCCCTGACGGAAATCACCCGGCTCGACCTGGTTTTTTCCAGCTATCGCGACGACAGCCAGCTGATGCAGCTCAACCGCGAACGCAGTCTCAGCGGCGCCGCGCCGGAGCTGCTGGAAGTGCTTGGGCTGTGCAGCCAGTGGGAACAGCTGTCGCGCGGCCGCTTCAACTGCAAGCTTGGGCGGCTGCTGGCGGCCTGGGACACGGCGCAGCAAACCCAGACCCTGCCCGACCGCGCTGCCCTGCAGGCGCTCGCCGCCAGCGCCGCGGCGCGAATCGAAATCAACCATAGCCAGCGCGGCGTCACCCTGCCCGACGACGTGGACCTGGAACTGTCCGGCATCGCCAAGGGCTACATCATCGATCGCGTGCTGGCGGTGCT
>DATMFX010000486.1:0-5709 GCA_035555995.1 Hyphomicrobiales bacterium
ATGTGTTGGGCCGAACAAACCACGTTCAGAATTGCGTTCAGAGTACGCCGAGAGTAAGCCGAATGAAAACCTTTTCAGCGAAAAAAGAAACCGCCCAGCACGACTGGTTCGTGGTGGATGCCGCCGGCCAGACGCTCGGCCGTCTGTCCGCCGCCATTGCTCACCGCCTGCGCGGCAAGCACAAACCCGAATACACCCCGCACGTCGACACCGGTGACTACATCGTGGTGATCAACGCCGAGAAAATCGCCGTTACCGGCACCAAGGCGCGCACCAAGATGTACCACAGCCACTCCGAATTTCCGGGTGGCCTGCGTTCGCTGTCCTTCAACGAGCTGATCGAGCGCTCGCCCGAGGAAGTCATCAAGCTGGCCGTGAAAGGCATGGTGCCCCGCACCCCGCTGGGCCGCGACATGATGCGCAAGCTCAAGGTCTACGCCGGCAACCAGCATCCGCACGCTGCCCAGCAGCCTGCCCAATTAACTTTTTGATCTCGGATTTCTAGCCCATGGCAGCCACACAATACTACGGTACCGGTCGTCGCAAGACCTCCACCGCCCGCGTTTTCCTGACCGCGGGTAGCGGCAACATCACCATCAACGACCGCAGCATCGATCAGTACTTCGGTCGTGAAGTGGCGCGCATGATCGTGCGCCAGCCGCTGGAACTGCTGGAAATCACCGACAAGTTCGACATCAAGGTGACCGTCAGCGGCGGTGGCAGCTTCGGCCAGGCCGGCGCCATCCGTCATGGCCTGACCCGCGCCCTGATGGAATACGACGAAGGCAACCGCTCGCCGCTGCGCAAGGCCGGCTTCGTCACCCGCGACTCGCGCGAAGTCGAGCGCAAGAAAGTGGGCCTGCGCAAAGCACGCAAACGTCCGCAGTACTCCAAGCGTTAAGCCGCGGACTGCAAGTATCGCCACGACGCCGGACTTTGTTCCGGCGTCGTCGTTTGTGGCGTTTCATCTTGGGTCATGCGGGCTCTTCGCCTTGAATGAAAACCCCGATTTTAGTAGTATGCGCGCCACTTTCTGAACGCATCCCGACCTGGTTCCCGGGCCGGTAAATTAAGGAGAAAAGACCTGTGAACGACGGCACTGTCAACAAGAGCCGCAGGCGCTTTTTGATCGGTAGTACCTCCCTGGTGGGTGCAGCTGGCGGGGTGGGGGCGGCGGTTCCTTTCGTCGGCTCCTGGAATCCAAGCGCCAAGGCCCTGGCCGCCGGCGCGCCGATCACCATCGACATCGGCCGGCTCGAACCCGGCGAGCTGCTGGGCCCCATGCCAGCCTGGCGCGGCCAGCCCATCTTCGTCATGCGCCGCGATTCCACCACCCTCGACAACCTTCGCAACAACACCGACCACCTGGCGGATCCGAACTCCCAGAAGGTCGACCAGCAACCCGCCTACGCCCAGAACGAATTTCGCTCGCGCAAGCCGGAAATCATGATTCTGGTGGGCCTGTGCACTCACCTGGGCTGTTCGCCGCAGCTGTTCGCCGAGGTGCAGCCGCAGGATTTCGACCCGCAGTGGAAAGGCGGCTTCTTCTGCCCCTGCCACGGCTCCATGTTCGATCTCGCCGGCCGCGTGTTCCGTGGCGTTCCGGCCCCGGACAACCTGCGGGTGCCTCCCCACTACTACGTGAACGACAACGTGATCGTGATCGGACTTGATTCGGAGAATTCCTGATGGCCGGCAGCAGCGACAACAAAACCGAAATCGGCGGCCTGTTGGGCTGGATCAATGCGCGTCTGCCTGTGGTACAGGCATTCGAAAAGCACATGAGCAAGTACTACGCGCCGAGAAACTTCAATTTCTGGTACATCTTCGGCGTGCTGGCCATCGTGGTGCTGGTCAACCAGTTGCTCACCGGCATCTGGCTGACGATGAACTTCAACACCAGCGCGGAAGGCGCCTTCGCCTCCGTCGAATACATCATGCGCGACGTGGATTTCGGCTGGATACTGCGTTACATGCACTCCACCGGCGCGTCCGCGTTCTTCATCGTGGTGTACCTGCACATGTTTCGCGCCATTATGTACGGTTCGTACCAGAAGCCACGCGAGCTGATCTGGATCTTCGGCATGGCGATCTACCTGGTGCTGATGGCCGAGGGCTTCATGGGCTACGTGCTGCCCTGGGGGCAGATGTCCTACTGGGGCGCCAACGTGATCGTCAGCCTGTTCGGTGCCATTCCGGTGGTGGGGCAGGACCTGATGACCTGGATCCAGGGCGACTTCCTGATTTCCGGCGCCACGCTCAACCGTTTCTTCGCGCTGCACGTGGTCGCGTTGCCGCTGGTGCTGGTGGGGCTGGTGGTACTGCACATCCTGGCGCTGCACGAAGTGGGTTCTAACAACCCCGACGGCGTCGAGATCAAGAAGCTCAAGGACCAGAACGGCATTCCGCTCGACGGCATCCCGTTCCATCCGTACTACACCACCCATGACCTGGTTGGCGTGGTGGTGTTCCTGTTCGTGTTCTGCTTCGTGATCTTCTTCATGCCGGAAATGGGCGGCTATTTCCTCGAGCACGCCAACTTCGAACAGGCCAACAACCTGAAGACGCCCGAGCACATCGCGCCGGTGTGGTACTTCACCCCGTTCTATTCGATGCTGCGCGCGGTCACCTATCCATTCCTGGGCTTCGACGCCAAGATGTGGGGCATGATCGTGATGGGCCTGGCGATCGCCATCCTGTTCGTGCTGCCCTGGCTGGACCGCAGCCCGGTGCGCTCCATGCGCTACAAGGGCTGGTACAGCCGCATTGCGCTGCTGCTGTTTGTCGTTAGTTTCATTATTCTCGGCGTGCTCGGCACCAAGATCGCCACCGGTCCCCGTACCGCGCTGGCGCAGGTCTGCACCGTGTACTACTTCGTGTTCTTCCTGGCGATGCCCTGGTATACGCGCAAGGAAGCCACCACCACGCCGCCCGAGCGCGTCACCGGCCGCTTCATCACCATTCCGCAACTGGTGCTGGCGCTGGCGCTCATCGCCGGGCTCACCTGGCTGCCGCTGAAGGCAGTGGGCGCGGAAGCCAATGTGGAGCTGCCTGCGTTCAGCGTGAACCTCGACAACAAGGCTGGCCTGCAATCCGGCGCGGCCACCTTCATCAACCGTTGCATGGGCTGTCACAGCGCGGGCTATTCGCGCTATGGCCGGGTGGCCAGCGATCTGGATATTCCGGAAAACCTGATGGAGCAGTACCTGATCTTCAATCCCGAGGTGGGCATTGGCGACCTGATGCACAGCGCCATGCCGGAGGAACAGTCCAAGAACTGGTTCAGCCTGACACCGCCCGACCTCACGCTGGTGGCCCGCGTGCGCGGCCCCGAGTGGCTCTACGGTTACCTCACGGGTTTCTACCTGGATCCCAGCCGTCCGTTCGGGGTCAACAACACGGTGTTCAGAAACGTGGGCATGCCCAACGTGCTGGCGCCGTTGCAGGGCGATCAGCGCTGCATGGACACCGCCTGCCGCGAACTGACCAAGGTGGAAGGCACCGGCACCCTGTCCGAAGAAGAATTCGACAAGGTGGCCACTGATCTGGTGAACTTCCTGACTTACCTGGGAGAGCCGGCACGGCTGCATCGCGAAACCATCGGGGGTTACGTATTGTTCTTCCTCGCTTTCCTGTTCGTATTCGTATTCATGCTCAACCGCGAATACTGGAAGGACGTACACTGACAACCACCATCTACAGCTAGAGGCCTGACCATGGGTGTTCCAACCAAACGCTCTTCAATGTTGTTCTACTCCGATGGCTATAGTCAGTTCAGCCATCGGGTGCGCATCGTGCTGGCGGAAAAAGGCGTCACGGTGGAGATCGTGGATGTCGATATCTACGACAAGCCCGAAGACCTGGCAGTACTCAACCCCTACAACAGCCTGCCCACCCTGGTGGACCGCGACCTCGTGCTCTACGAGCCGAACATCATGATGGAATACCTCGACGAGCGTTTTCCGCATCCGCCGCTGTTCCCGGTCTATCCGGTGGCGCGCGCGCAGAGCCGTCTGTGGATGTATCGCATCGACCGCGACTGGAGCGGCCTGGTGGATAAGCTGCAGGCCGAGGACGGTTCGCCCGCCGAGCTCGAGAGGGCACGCAAGGAACTGCGCGAAAGCATCATCTCGGTATCGCCGATCTTTGCCGAAAAGCCGTTCTTCATGAGCGACGAATTCACCATTGTCGACTGCTGCGTGCTGCCGATTCTGTGGCGCCTGCCGGAAATCGGCATCCGCCTGCCGGAAACCAAGGCCACCAAACCGCTGCTGGATTACAAGGCGCGTCTGCTCGAGCGCGAATCGATCCAGCAGAGCCTGTCGGAGCAGGAACGCGAGATGCGTACCTGATGCTGTCGTCCGGGGAACTGTTGCCATGACGATGACCTCGCATCGCCCCTACCTGGTGCGGGCCTTGAACGAGTGGATACTCGACAACAACTGCACCCCCTACATCCTGGTGAATGCCCAGGCCGAGGGCGTGGAAGTGCCGCAGGACTTCGTCAAGGATGGCCAGATCGTGTTGAACATCTCGCCGGTGGCGGTGCAGGGCCTGGTGCTGAACAACGAAGGCCTGGAATTCAGCGGCCGCTTCGGCGGTATCCCCACCCACGTCTACGTGCCGATCGATGCGGTGATGGGCATCTACGCCCGCGAGAACGGGCAGGGCATGATCTTCGAATACCAGAACGAACCGCCCCCTGTTTCACCGCCTCCCGGCGGCGGCAAGGGCGGGGATGAATCACCCGCACCCAAACCCAAGCCGAAGGGCAAGCCTTCGCTCAAGGTCGTCAAATAAGTAAACGAATCTGCTGAAGGCGTCTGGTCGGGGCTGTGCTGGCAGGACAGCCCCTGCCAGACGTCATCCACCCTTCGTGAAATGCCAAAGAAACAGTTTAGGTGTGGGGTGCGTTGCCTCAGTTGATGTATTCGAACGCGCTGACCACCTTGGTGACGCCCTGCGAGCCACTTACCAGTTCGATCGCCTGCTGCGCTTCGCGCTGGGACACCAGGCCCATCAGGTAAACCACGCCGTTCTCGGTGACCACCTTGGTGCGCAGGCCGGCGACGGTGGGGTCGGCAAGCATCAGCGTTTTCAGTTTGGTGGTGAGCCAGGCATCGTTGCTGCGCGCCAGGAAGCTGATGGCGCCGCCGATTTCCAGTTCGTTGTGTACTTCCTTGATGCGGCTGTTGGTGTTGGTGGCCACGCGGGTGGCCAGGTTCTTCAGATCCTGTGAGGGCACCTGGCCCACCAGCAGCACCACGCCATTGAAACTGATCACGTTGATGTGCGCGTTACGCAGGCCGTCGTCGGCGGCGTCGAGGTTGACCTCGACCGCGGTGGCGATGCTGCCGTCATCGATCATGGAGCCCATGGAACGAACCCCACGGTTTTCCTGCACCCCCTCGCCGCCGGTGGTGGCGCTGACCACGGAGGCGCAGCCGTTCACGCAGAACAGCATCGCCGCTAACAGACCCAGTCTGGCAAACATCATTCACCTCCAAACAATTGAGTGTCGATGAGATCGCAAAGGCAGTGGATGACCAGCAAATGCACTTCCTGGATGCGCGCCGTCACGTCGGAGGGTACGCAGATTTCGATGTCGGTGTCGCGCAGCAGTTCACGCATGGCGCCGCCGTTCTTGCCAGTGAGCGCCACCACGTGCAGGCCGCGCTGCTGCGCCACCTTGATGGCTTCGATCACGTT
>DATMFX010000487.1:0-4658 GCA_035555995.1 Hyphomicrobiales bacterium
CAGGATCAACGCCACGGTCCTGCCACGGTGGGTGCGCGCGCGGCGCAGTGCCAGGGTGCCGAAGACAATGTAGGCCACGAGCAGGCCAAGCTTGGCCTGCAGCCAGGGCACGGCGAAGGGATCGAGGCGCAGGATGTACAACAGCAGTAGTGCCGCGAGCAGCAGCAGGCTGTCGATCGCCACGCTCAGCCGCCGCAGCGGCCGCGCCATCACCCTGTTGGAAAATCCCAGCAAACCGCCCACGGCACGGCACAGGAACAGCGTGCCGCTGCTCAGCGCCAGGCCGATGTGGGTCATCTTGATCAGGGGATAGAATTCCGCGAGCACGCCTCGTGTCTCCTGGTTCAGCGTCTGGGCATGGTGGGTATGGCGGGCGGCGGCGGGTTGAGCCGCGGACGGATCAGCAGGGGGGCGAAGCGCCACAGATACAGCGCAAAGGCCAGCACCCAGGCGCAGGCGGAAAGATGCAGCAGGTAGGGCATTGCCGTGGAGGGCGGCAAGGCCGCCAGGCGCAGCGCGGCGGCGGCAATCACCAGGATGTAGGCGGCCACCATGCTGCGGTCGGTGCGCAGCGGCCGGCCAAGATGGCCAAGCGCGGTGCGCGTGACCATGCCGATGATCAGCACCGAGAAACCCGCCACGCCGATCACGTGCGCCGGCCAGGCGGGGCGCAGCACCCAACCCGCCAGATGGGCCGCGGCCACGATCAGGCCGATGCCAAGCGAGGCATAACCCACGTACAGAATCCATAACAGCGGTACCCGCCGCACCGCCAGCGGCTGCCAGGCGATTGTCTGCCACACGGCCAATGCACCAGCCACACTGAGCGCGGCGGCCGACAGATCGCGCCAGCCCAACAGCAGTGCGGCGATGGCGAATACCCCCGCGCCCAACTGCCACTGGCCGCTTTGCGTGTGCATGGGAAGCGCCAGGCCGGCCACCGCCCGCATGGCGAAAAAGGGAATGACGCGCCGCGCCACCAACAGGGCAATGACCGCCATGCAGAACAGGCCGGCATGGAAACGCTGCATCAGCAGCGTGTAGTCGCCCGCCCGCACCGCCCACAGAAACAGCGCATCGGCCACGCCGAGACCAAGCACGAGCAGCGGAATGCCGTAGTTGCGTCGGCTGCGCGCGCGGTAGATGGCGCGTCCAAGCGCCGCCGCGGCAATGCCGAAGAAACACAGTTCGCACAACAACGCCACGCTGAACGCCAGGTCCAGCGGCAGCAGAAAGCCTACGCGCGCCGCCACCCACAACAGCGCCAGCGCGCCAAGCGCGGCGCCGCGCAGCGGATTGATGCCGGTCCAGTTGGCCCCCGCCGTCAACAAAAAACCCACCGCGATGGTGGCCACGAAGCCCCACAGCATTTCATGCGCGTGCCACAGCACGCCGGGCAGCGTACCGCGCAGCCATTGCGGCGCAAAGATCCACAGCGCCACGGACACCGCGGCCCAGAAACAGCCGGCCAGGTAGAGCGGACGGAATCCCAGTTCCAGAAAAGCCTGCCACCGTGGCGCGGAAGCGTTGGCGGCTCCGGGTTCGATGATGCGTATCGGATCAGCCATGGCGCAACATTGCCGGGGCGGCGGTGGGGTTGTGATGAATCTGGTAACCCATCCACAGGCTCTGCGCGATGCGGTTGGCCATGGTGCAGGCTTGTTGCGCCATGGCCTGGTTGGGCTGGGTGCCTGCCACTTCGCCGAACAGCGCCAGCCAGCGTTCGAACAGGATGGCGTTGAGCTCGGGCAGGGCGGCGTGCTTGGACATCGGCGTACCGCTGAAGCGCCCGGTGCGGAGCAGGATGGACGACCAGAAATCGCACAGCTTGGCGAGGTGGTGGTCCCAATCGGCCACGTGGGTGTTGAAGATGGGGCCGAGCAGGTCGTCCTGTCTTACGCGTGCGTAGAAGTCATGAACCAGGCGGGTGATCTCGTCCTCGGTACACAGCACAGCCTGCAGCATGAAGGCGCCTCTCGTTAGGAGTTGGGGTCGGGTGGATATGATGTATTTGGGATATATCTTATCCGAAACCGAGAGGCGAGTCGCTGGAGTTTGCCGCGGGGTTGCGCTGGATCTACCCTTGGGCTGCGGCGCTTTTCCCACGCGCGAAAATTACGCAGCCTGGATACACCGATGCGCCGATTGGTTGCATAGTACGCGCCCCATGGACATTCGCCAGGACGATCTTAACTCCCCGCAGGTAGTGCAGCTTCTGCAACTGCATCTCGACAGCATGGCGCCCACCGCGCCGCCCGAAAGCCGGCATGCGCTCGACCTGACCGGACTGCGCGACCCCGCCGTCACCTTCTGGTGCGTCTGGGATGGGCAGCAACTTGCCGGTTTCGGCGCCCTCAAGCAGCTTTCCCCACGCGCCGGCGAAATCAAATCCATGCGCACCGCGCCGGCTTACCTGCGCCGCGGCATCGCGCAAACGCTGCTTGCCCATATCGAACAGGAAGCGTGCGAACGGGGCTACGAAGCGCTGTTCCTCGAAACCGGCGCCATGGATTTTTTCGCCGCCGCCCGCCAGTTGTATCTGCAGCACGGCTATGAACCGTGCCCGCCATTCGCCCGCTATCGCGAAGACCCCAACAGCATTTTCATGCGCAAAAACCTGCTGGGCTGCGCCTGAAGCACGGCGCGCTCAAACCAGCGGCGGCAGCTCCCGGAAGCGCTTGGCGGTGTACCAGCCGACGTCCTCGGCATGCTTGTCCACCTGGTCGGCCACGCCGAGCGTGAGGGCGAACAGCGCCATGCGCACCAGCACGCCGTTGTCGGTCTGGCGGAATATCGCCAGGCTCGGGTTTTCGTTCATGTCGCTGTCGAGCTCGTTGGCTTCAACGCGGGAATCGCGCGGCAGCGGATGCATGATCACCGTGTTCGGCTTGCAGTGCTGCGTATACACCGCCTGGTTGAGGCGGAACTTGCCGCGGTAGCGGTTGGCTTCCTCCTGGCTGGAAAAGCGTTCTTCCTGGATGCGGGTCAGGTACACGATGTCGTTGCCGTGCAGGCCGGTTTCCATGTCGTCGGTTTCCACCACGGTATGCCCGGCGCTGCGCAGCGCCTCCACGATTTCGCCCGGCATCGCCAGGGCGCGCGGAGAAACCAGGGTGAAGTGGATGCGGCGGTACAGGCTCAGCAGCTTGCTCAACGAATGCACGGTGCGGCCGTATTTCAGGTCGCCCACCATGACGATGTGCAGGTTTTCCAGCGGCATGCTCAGCTTCAGTTCCTTGCGGATGGTGTACAGGTCGAGCAGCGCCTGGGAGGGATGTTCCGAAGGACCGTCGCCGGCATTGATCACCGGCACGCGGCTGGCGCGGGCAAATTCCTCCACCGAGCCGGCGATGGGATGACGCATGGCGATCACGTCGCTATAGCCGCTGATCACCCGCGCGGTGTCGTACAGGCTTTCGCCTTTGGAAATGGCCGAGGCCTTGATGTCCGTGGTTTCGCGCACGTGCCCGCCAAGCAGGTTGAAGGCGCAGCCAAAGCTGACCCGGGTGCGGGTGGAGGATTCGAAGAACAGGTTGCCCAGAATGGCACCGTCGAGCACGCGGGTGCGCCGCTCGCGCCGCGCGTAGGGCTCCATGGCGTCCGCCACCCTGAACAGTTGCTCCACGTCGTCTCTGCCGAACTGCGAAATGGAAAGGATGTGGGAGCCGGTGAAATGCATGGGTGAGCCTTTGATGGTGCGTGGCTGCGGGCCGAAACGCGCGTGATCTTACACCGTTGCGGGCTTGAAAACTAACACTGGGTGCAGCGATGCCGCCGCCGGACGCCATGGCCTATACTGCGGCCTTTGCGCCATGGTGTTCCGATGAACCGTTCCTCCGCCGGCAGCCTGTTCTGGCACGACTACGAAACCTTCGGCGTGGACCCGCGCCGCGACCGCCCCTGCCAGTTCGCCGGCCAGCGCACCGACCTGGACCTGAACCCGATCGGCGAACCGGTGATGCTGTACTGCCGCCCTGCGCCGGATTTCCTGCCCGACCCCACCTCCTGCCGCATCACCGGCATCGGCCCGCGCCTGGCCTTGGCCAAAGGCGTGAACGAAGCGGAATTCTGCACCCGCATCCTGGCCGAGTTCGCCGAACCCGGCACCTGCGTGGTGGGCTACAACAACCTGCGCTTCGACGATGAAGTGACCCGGCATCTCCTGTACCGCTGCCTGCGTGATCCCTATGAACGCGAATGGAAAAACGGCAATTCCCGCTGGGACCTGATGGACCTGGTGCGCATGACCCACGCGCTGCGGCCCGACGGCATCCACTGGCCTACCCGTGATGGCGGCCTGCCCAGCTTCCGGCTGGAAGCGCTCACGGCCGCCAACGGCATCGCGCACCAGGACGCGCACGACGCCATGAGCGACGTGCAGGCCACCATCGCCATGGCGCGGCTGATCCGGCAAAAGCAGCCGCGGCTGTATGACTACTACTTCGATCTGCGCAGCAAACACCGCGTGCTGCCCCTGCTCGACCTGGCAGCGCACACTCCGGTGGTCCACGTGTCCGGCCGCTTCCCCATCGAACGCGGCGGCATCGGCGTGGTCATGCCGCTCTGCAAACATCCCACCAACAACAACGGCATCGTGGTGGTGGACCTCCTGCGCGATCCCTCCGCCTGGCTCGGCCTCGACAGCGCTGCCATCCGCG
>DATMFX010000488.1:0-4882 GCA_035555995.1 Hyphomicrobiales bacterium
ACGTCGTGCACCTGGGGGTCGTCGTCGATCAGCAGCAGGGTGGGCGCGCCGCTTGGCCCGTGCGGGGAAGCGGGCGGCGCGATGGCGGTCGGCGCGTGCAGCGGCAGGACGATGGTGAAGCAACTGCCCTTGCCGGCTTCCGATGCGGCTGTCACCTGTCCGCCCAGCAGTTCGCACAGGCTCTTGGTGATGACCAGGCCCAGTCCGGTGCCGCCATACTGGCGCGTGGTGGAGGAATCGGCCTGGGTGAAGGGCTGGAACAGCTTCGCCAGTTGTTCGGGTGTCATGCCGATGCCGGTGTCGCTTACCCGGAAGCACACGGCGGGCGCGCCCTCGTGCATGGCGGTGTCGATGTCCAGGGTCACCTGGCCTGCCTTGGTGAACTTGCAGGCGTTGCTGACCAGGTTCAGCAGCGATTGCTTGAGTTTTGTAACATCCGTTTCGATTGTGCCCACGGCGTCCGCCACCCGCACCTGCACCGTATTGCCGTTGCTGCCCGCCAGTGGGGCGGTCAGCGTGCGCACCTCTTCGGCGAGACGCGCCACCGCCACCGCTTCCAGAAAGATTTCCATCTTGCCGGCCTCGATCTTGGACAGGTCCAGGATGCTGTTGATCAGGCCCAGCAGATGCTTGCCGGCGCTCTCGATCTTGCGCAGGTCGGGCAGGAACTGATCCTGGCCCTCGTCCTCGACGTCTTCCTGCAATATCTGCGAATAGCCGATGATCGCGTTCAGTGGCGTGCGCAGTTCGTGGCTCATGTTGGCGAGAAACTTGGACTTGGTCTGGTTGGCCTGTTCCGCCGCGCGCCGCGCCTCCTCCATGGCCTGTTCGGCCTGCTTGCGTTCGGTGATGTCGTAGATCCAGCCGGCAAGCGCCGGTTGGCCGGCGTACGTCAGGCGTTGCCAGGTGAGCAGGCCCCAGAAGGTTTCGCCGGTGGCGCGGCGGTGCTGCACTTCGGCGTCGCGCAGTTCGCCGGTGGTGCGGAATATTTCCAGCAGGCGCGCGCGTTCGGAGGCATCCACCCACATTTCGCGGCTCAGCCGCGGCACCTGGCCGGGCTGGTAGCGGTAAATGGCGTCGTGCGCGGGATTGCGGTAGAGGTACTGGCCTTCCTCGGTGAGGATCACCACCGAGATCGGTGCCGCTTCGAGCAGCTCGCGCGCCTGTTCGTTGGTGGCGTCGTTGGCGATGACGACGGCGTTGGGACCGGTCATGGCGCCAGCTCTCCCAACGCGCCCGCGCGTTCGGGAAGGATCGTCAACAGCATGCTGAATCCGGAAATGTCCAACACTTCCCGCACCGGCGGCTGCACCGCGCAGACCACCAGCCTGCCGCTGGCGGCGCGTACCTGTTTGGCGGCCGCCAGGATCACGCGCAGTCCGGCGCTGGAGACGAAATCGACGTCGCCCAGGTCCAGCACCAGCCGGCCCTGCGGCACGGTGGCGAGGGTGTCCAGGCGACCGCCAAGGACGGGACTGGTATTGCTGTCGAGCCGGCCGCGTGGCGCCAGCACCACGATGTCGTTCACGGTTTCTTCCTGTAGTTGCATGGGGCTCTCCTGACGTGTCGTGCGTGTCTTTGATGGTGCGTTGCGTTGGCTTCAACCGGCATTCGTCGTTGCGTCGCGCGCGAACCAGAGGGTGCAGCGGTTATGTCCACTTGCGCTCTGGTAGTCGAAGCCCTGCGCCACGCTGAGCACCAGGTGTGCGCCGAGTCCACCGATCGGGCGCGTTGCCACGTCGGCACGGGTGTCGGGCGCGGCGCGGGCGCGTGGGTCGAAGGGCGGTGCGTCGTCCTCGATCACCAGCGTTACCCGGTCGGCGGCCAGCGCGAGCCAGACGCGGCAGGTGGCGGCATGGCCGTGGCTGCGCAGGTTGGTCAGCAGTTCATCCAGCGCCAGCGCCGCATGATGCGCCACCCGGGTATCCACGCCATGGGTGGGCAACAGTGTCAGCACATGTTCCACCAGCATGGATACCGCCTCGGGCGTGGGCGCCAGCGTGGTGTGCAGCAGCAGTTCGCCCGGCAGCTGGGGTTCGGCAGGATGTTGCAGGCCGTCAGATTGTGCTGGCATGCCGGATACCGGTAAACGCAGCAGGATGATGCCCACGTCGTCGGAAGGCGCGGCGCCGGCTTCGAATTCGCGTACCGCGGCCAACAGTTCCTGCACCGTGGGCGGTTCCTGCCGCGGCGCCGCCAGCCATTGCGCCACCCGTTCTTCGCCGAACAGATCGCCGTGTTCGCCGCGGGCTTCGCTGATGCCATCGGTGACGACAAGCAGGCAGTCGCCGGCGTCGAGATCGACGCTGTCTGCAGTGTAGGGCAGGTCTTCCTCCACACCGAGCGGCAAACCGCCGGCATGCGTCAGGCGCTGCAGCGTGCCATCGGCGCGGCGCAGGAACGGAGGGATGTGGCCGGCGCGCACGTAGTGCAGCCTGCCGCTGGTGAGGTCCAGGGTGGCAAGCAGCAGTGTCACGAACATGCAGCCGGGATTATTGGCGGCCAGCACCGCGTTGACCTCGGCCAGTACCTGCGCGGGATTCGAGAACAGCTGTTCCGCATCCTGGCGGGTGGACAGGGCGCGAAACAACGCGCAGGTGCGCGCCATTACCAGCGCGGCGCCCGCGCCTTTGTCGGACACGTCGCCCAGCAGCAATACCAGCAGCCGTCCGCTCAGCAGAAAGTGGTCCACCAGGTCGCCGCCCACTTCCTTGGCGGGATCCAGCACCAGGTCGACGTCGAGCCGGCCAAGTGGGGACTCGACGCTTGCCGGCGGCGGCACCAGCGCCAGTTGCAGTGTGCGCGCTTCGGCCAGCTCAGCCTGTTTGCGCTGCAATTCCCGACGGGTGTGGTCGTGCAGAAATTTCTTTTCCAGGCAGGACAGCACGCGCGCCCGCAGCAGGGTGCGGTTGAACGGTTTGAGCAGAAAATCCTCGGCGCCGTCCTCGATGCAGGCGGCAATGTCGTCCACGTCGCTGAGCGCGGAAATGACGATCACCGGCAGGTCGTGCACCAGCCCCTGCGCGTTGAGCCGCCGCAGGACTTCCTGGCCGTTCATTACCGGCATCATGATGTCGAGCAATACCAGGTCGAAGTGGCCGCGCTGGATTTTTTCCAGAGCCAGCTGACCGTTCTCGGCTTCCTCCACGTCGGTGATGCCAAGCCGGCGCAGACGCCGTATCAGGAGGTCACGATTGTCCGCCACGTCGTCCACCACCAGCACGCGCGCACGCGCCACCTGGCTCGAGGATTCCACAGTGTCGCGGGAGGGCTTGCCGGCCTGGTGAGTCAACTGCGTTTCGTCCTCGTCATCGGTGAACATGCCGGACGCGAAGCGCGCGTGGCGCGCGCAGTATATAGTGCCCATGCGCCGCAAGGCACCCGCAAATGTGGTTGCGAGGCAAATCACCTGGCCCTGTTCTGGTGATTGTTAAGAGTCGGTAAAGAACGCGGGGAGCTGTGCCATAATCGCGCCTTCGCCGTCAGCCGGTCCGTTCCACTGCCGCCACCCTGATCTTATCGTGACTTCACATTCCAGAAAAAACGCGACGCCAGTATCCGGCAACATCCATTACGGCGTCGATGAGCGGCCACCGTTCGACGTCACCCTGTTCAGCGCCGTTCAGCATCTGGCCGCAATCGCGCCGCCCGGCCTGGTGCTGCCCATGCTGGTGGCCACCGCGGCCGGTGCCGATCGCGCCACGCTGAACATGGTGCTGTCCGGTTCCATGCTGGCGCTCGGCATCGCCACGCTGCTGCAGTGCGGCAGGTGGCGCACGCTTGGCTCCGGTTTCCTGGCGCCGGCGATCTTCACGGCCGCGTACCTGCCGTCCTGCCTGCATGCCGCCGCAAGCGGTGGCATGGCGCTGGTGGCGGGCATGATGATGTTCGCCGGCGTGTGCGAGTTTCTGCTGGCGTTCGCGCTGGGCCGTCTGCGGCCTTATCTGCCGACGGAAATCGCCGGCCTGGCGGTGACCATGATCGGCATCATGCTGGGCCTGCTGGGGTTCCGCCTGATGTTCGGCTTGCCGCAGAGCGGCGCCGGCCCCGGTTTGGAACCTGCCATGACGCTCGATTCCGTGTTCGGGCTCGGCGCATTGGTGGGCATCTTCGTGGTGAACATCTGGGGGCCGCGCTGGCTGCGCATCTACGCGGTACTGGTGGCGCTGGTGGTGGCCTGGGTGCTTGCAGCGTTGCTGGGGCTCATCGATCTCGCGGCGCTACGGGAAGGAATGCGTCAGGGCGTCATCGGCTGGCCGGGATTGCCGCAGGCGTTGCCGCGCTTCGATTCGTCACTGGCGTTCGAGTTCGGCGTTACCGCGTTGGCGTCCAGTTTGCGCACGCTGGGCGATCTCACCACCTGCCAGAAGATCAACGATCCAAATTGGCAGCGCCCCGACATGGGCTCGCTCAAGCGTGGCCTTCTGGCCGACGGCATCGGCAACGTCATTGCCGGCGGCCTGGGCACGATAGGCTTGAGTCCCTTTTCCGGCAGTATTGGCCTGTCGGTGGCCACCGGCGTGAAAGCGCGGCGGGTGGGGCTTGCCGTGGGCTTCATCTTCATCGTGCTGGCATTCTGTCCCGCCGCCAGCGCGCTGGTAGGCTCGATTCCAATGCCTGTCTCGGGCGCGATCCTGCTGTTTTCCGCCTGCTTCATTCTCATCAACGGCATGCAGATATTGCTGTCGCGCCTGCTCGACAATCGCAAGGTGCTGGTGGTGGGCCTGGGAGTGATCGCCGGCCTCAGTCGCGATCTTTTTCCCGACTTCTTTGCCTCGATGCGGGTTCTCGAACCCTTGGCGGCTTCCCCGCTGGCGGAAGCGCTGCTGGTGGCGATGCTGCTCAATGCCTGTTTTCGCCTGGGTACGCGCATGCGGGCGCA
>DATMFX010000489.1:0-3326 GCA_035555995.1 Hyphomicrobiales bacterium
ATTCCACAGTTCCCAAAGTGGTGCAGCTTTTGCATAGAGAAGTGGCATAGGGACGCTCACAGGAGCCAAACCGGTGTATGCCACGACGAGGCCGCTCAGCAACTTGAACACTGAACGCTTCAATACCAGCCTGCTGGACAATCTCACCACCGCGGTGGTGGTGCTGGACGAAGACCTTTCGCTCTATCACCTCAACCCCTCCGCGGAGGCCTTGCTCGAAACCAGCAATCGCCACTGCCACCTCATCAAGGCCTTCGAGCTGTTCCGCAATCCCGAAGAGTTTCTGCGGGCACTGGAAACCGTGCAGCAGTCCGGCACCACGGTGATCATCCGCAAGGCACACTTCGTGCTGCTCAACGGCAGCAAGCTGCTGGTGGATTTTTCGCTGGCCCCGCTCGGCGAAGGCGGCAACGTGCGCTATCTGCTGGAACTGCAGGAGATCAACCGCAGTTGGTCGATCAGCCGCAAGCAGACGCTCATCGCCAACCACGAAACCACGGTGGAGATGATTCGCGGGCTGAGCCACGAGATCAAGAATCCGCTTGGCGGCATTCGCGGCGCCGCCCAGTTGCTGGCGGCCGAACTGCCCGATCCGCAACTGCGCGACTACACCAACGTGATCATCGAGGAAACCGACCGCTTGGTGAACCTGGTGGACCGCCTGACCGGCCCGTACAAAAAACCCAACATCACGATGCTCAACATCCATGAGGTGCTGGAGCGGGTGCGCAACCTGGTGGAAGCCGAAACCAAGGGCGCCATCACCATCATCCGTGATTACGACCCCAGCCTGCCGGAAGTGCGCGGTGATCTTGAACAGCTGATCCAGGCCGTGCTCAACGTGGTGCGCAACGCCATGCAGGCGCTCACCGAGAACAAGATGAAGGGCAAAACGCCGCGCATCACGCTGCGCACGCGTGCCATCAGCCATGCCACCGTCGGTTCGGTACTGCACCGTTTGGTGGCACGCATCGAGGTGATCGACAACGGCCCCGGCGTGTCGCCGGCGATCATCGAAAACGTCTTCTATCCGCTGATCAGCGGACGCGCGGAGGGCACCGGGCTCGGGCTGTCCATCGCGCAGAACATCCTCAAGAACCACCGGGGGCTGATCGAATGCGACAGCCAACCGGGCAGAACCTGTTTCAGCCTTTCCCTTCCTCTCAATGAGCCAGCAGGTACCGACCCATGACCAAGGACACCATCTGGATCGTCGACGACGACCGCTCAATCCGCTGGGTGCTGGAAAAATCCTTCGACAAGGCGGGCTTTGATAGCGAGAGCTTCGATTCCGGCGACGCACTGCTGCAGCGGCTGAAGGTAAGCCAACCGGATGCCATCATCAGCGACATCCGCATGCCGGGCACCGATGGCTTGGAAGTGCTGACGCAGGTGCACGACGAATACCCCGAAGTGCCGGTGATCATCATGACCGCGCATTCCGACCTGAGCAGTGCGGTGAAATCCTACAAGCGCGGCGCCTTCGAGTACCTGCCGAAACCGTTCGACGTGGACGACGCCGTGGCGGTGGCGGAACGCGCGGTCAAGCACTCCCGCGAGAACAAGGGCGACGGCAGCCCGCTGCCAGCCGTGGAACCCAAGGAAATCATCGGCGAAGCGCCCTCCATGCAGGAAGTGTTCCGCGCCATCGGCCGCCTGTCGCACTCCAACATCACGGTGCTGATCAAGGGCGAATCGGGCACCGGCAAGGAACTGGTGGCGCAGGCGCTGCACAAACACAGTCCGCGCGCCGACAAGATCTACGTGCCGCTCAACGTGGCGGCCATTCCCAAGGACCTGATCGAGTCGGAACTGTTCGGCCACGAAAAAGGCGCCTTCACCGGTGCCACCCAACTGCGCGTGGGCCGCTTCGAGCAGGCGCACGGCGGCACGCTGTTCCTGGACGAGATCGGCGACATGCCCATGGAAACGCAGACGCGCCTGTTGCGTGTGCTCTCGGACGGTGAGTTCTACCGTGTGGGCGGGCTCAGCCCGATCAAGGCCGACGTGCGCGTGATCGCCGCCACCCACCAGAACCTCGAACAGCGGGTAAAGGAACATTTGTTCCGGGAAGACCTGTTCCACCGGCTGAACGTGATCCCCATCCACCTGCCGCGCCTGGCCGACCGCCGCGAAGACATTCCAGCGCTGTGCGAACACTTCCTGCGCAAGGCGGCGCAGCAGATGGGCATGGAAAAGAAAATGCTGCGGGCGGAAACCACCAAGTTCCTGTGCAACCTGCCCTGGCCCGGCAACGTGCGGCAGCTGGAAAACTTCTGTAATTGGATCACCGTGATGGCTTCTGGCCGTGAAATCTTCATCAACGACCTGCCGGAAGAATTCATCAAGCCAAGCGGTGACAACCCCGTGGCCGGCAACTGGGTACACAATCTCAAACACTGGGCCGACCAGGAACTGAACCTCGGCCACACCGGCATCCTGCAGCAGGCCACGCCGATCTTCGAAAAATGCATGATCGAAGTGGCGCTCAAACACAGCGGCGGCCGCAAACGCGACGCCTCCGGCCTGCTCGGCTGGGGCCGCAACACGCTGACGCGGAAAATCAAGGAGCTGGGGATGGGCAATAATGAAGCGACGATAGAGGAAGAGGAATAGCCTTATTCGGGCCTTCCGGGGCCGATTAGGCGCCCCCCTCTCGGTAGGTGCCTTGCCCGATTCTGCGGGGGTTCAGTCGCAGAATACGTCCTCGAGCCGTGCCGCAAACAGCAGACGCTCTGCCCACAGGCCTACCTGCGCCTCATCGGCCCGCCTCACGCGTTGCGTCAACTCGGCAGGCAATTTTCCGAACTTCAGCTGCAACAGACGTAACAGCTGAGTGGCCTGGCCTTGGCGGAGACCTTCCTGACGCCCTTCCTGCATCCCTTCCAACCGCCCTTCCTCCAAACCCTGTGCTTTTCCGAATCGTTCCAGATGGCTCACGAACGCCATACTTCGCTTAATCCAAGTCGCCGCGCATGGCGATAGAAGCTCAATAGGTTGTCCACCCTGCGCTTGCTCTTGCGCGCCTCCAGCCAGCGCGCCTTTCCAGGGGCTGTCCTGGTCTTCCATGACCATGCGTCCGTGAGGGTGGTAGAGGACTCACTATAGTTGCGGTTTGGTGGAATTGCTGAAAATCAGTGGCAACAACAAAGGAAGAGGAATAGTTCCCAGAGGCCTCCAATTCCAAATCCCGGCATTTTTACGCACAATGCCGCATTGCCTGTCCCACGGAGAATCCCATGGATAACCTCGAGTACAAAGTCGTCACCTCGAACACCCCCGCCTTCGGCAACCCACAGAAACTCCAGCAGGTACTTGCCGAGGAG
>DATMFX010000490.1:0-2109 GCA_035555995.1 Hyphomicrobiales bacterium
CGCCAAGGGGCTGGAATTCGACACCGTGATCCTGCCGGCGCTGGATGGCCTGACCCGCAGCAGCGAGCGCGAACTGCTGCTGTGGCACGAACACCTCGATGCCGACAATCACGGCCACCCCCTGCTCGGCCTGTTGCCGGCCCGGGGCGCCGCCGACGATCCGCTGTACGATTACCTGCAGTTCGAACACAAGCAGCGCGACGCCCTGGAAGCCACCCGGCTGCTCTACATTGCCGTGACGCGCGCGGCGCGCAGCGCCTGGCTGTTCGGTTACGTGTCCGCCGCGGATACCGGCTACACCTGTGCCGCCAACTCGCTGCTGCACTGCATCCTGCCGGCATTGCAAGAGGCGCCGGAAAGGCTTGGCGTCAGTTTCGTCGCGCCGTCCCTGCCGCCGTCGCCACCACACGTGGAGGCCAGCCCCAAACTCGCCACCCAGCCGCTCCTGCGCCTTGCCGCCGATTGGACACCCCCTGCCCTGCCGGCATTGCTGCCCACAGTGCCGGCCGCCTTGCCGATGGAACCCACCCACACGCAGCCCCTGGCGCGCACCATCGGTGATCTGGTGCATCTGGCGCTGAAGCATCTGGCACAGCGCCGCGCACTGCCGCCGCTGGCAACGGCGCCCTGGTGGCGGCAGCAGCTTGCACCGCTGTGCGCGGACGACGCCAGCCTGCAAACGGCGCTCGATACGGTACGCGCGCAGCTCGACGCCTGCCTCCAGGATCCCGCGCTTGCCTGGCTTTTTGCCGGCGACCTGCGCGAGGACGCCTGCGAACTGGCGCTGGTGGACTACGGCAGCGGCGAGCGCCGCGACTACGTGGTGGACCGAACGTTCATCGACCGTGAGGGCGCGCGCTGGATCATCGACTACAAGTCCGCCCAACCCAATGCCGGCCAGCCGATGGAGGATTTCGTGGCCGGGCAATGCGCCGCCTACCAGGAACAGCTGCGCCTGTACGCCAGGCTGCTGCGCCAGGATGCCCAGCCGCTGCGCTGCGCCCTGCTACTGACCGCCCTGCCCGCCCTGGTGGAATTGCCATCCTAGAATGGACAAGCTTCCAAGAATGGACAAGTTCCCAAGCGGGAGTCTATGCTCACGCTCCGACGCCAGTCCCCGGCTTGCCCATAACAATCAAAATCGATGACCGTCAACATCGAGACAACCAAGAAGGTATTCCCATGAGCCTCTCCCTGTCCCGCCGCAAACTGCTTGCCGCCGCTTCCGCCAGCGCCTTTTTCGCCCCCTACGTGCGCGCTGCCCAGGAACAGCAGGCGCCGATCCGCCAGGGCCGCCTGCGGCAGAGCGTCATGGCTTCGGTGTGGGGCAACATGGGTCTGGGTTTCGAAGAACGCTGCGACATTCTCGCCACCCTGGGTTTCGCGGGCATGGACCTGCCGCAGCCCAACCAGCTTTCCATCCTGCAGGACTACGGCCTGGCGCCCGCTCTGATGACCGGCACCGGCACCAGCTTCGAGAACGGCCTGATCCGCCGCGAACTGCACGACAGCATCGAGGAAGCCACCCGCGCCGGCATCGACATGTGCGCGGCGGCGGGCTGCCCCAACCTGATCGCCCTGCCCGGCGAACGCCGCGGCATGTCGCGCGAGGAAGGCAAGGCCAACGCCATCGAAATACTCAGCCGCGTGGCGCCGTACGCCGAGGAAAAGGGCGTGAACGTGTGCATGGAAATCACCAACTCCAAGGTGGCCGCCGACAATCGCACCGATCAGGTGTTCGACGACATTTACTGGGGCTTCGACGTCTGCCGCGGCACGGGTTCGTCGCGGATCAAGGTGCTGTATGACTGCTACCATGTGCAGATCGCCAACGGCGACGTGGTGCGCACGCTGCGCGAGAACCTGGACCTGGCCTGCCACATCCACGTGGCCGGCGTGCCCACCCGCGAGGAAATCGATGCCGGCCAGGAACTGAACTACCACTACATCGCCCAGGAAATCGCCGACATGGGCTACGAAGGTTTCGTGGCACACGAATGGCGCCCCGGTCCCAACCGCAACCCGATACTGAGCCTGGCCACCTGCTTCGACATTCTGGTGGTATGAGCCTCGCGGCGGCGTCCCGCCCGCCGCCCCTTTGCTTGGAAC